>PMBC01000127.1 GCA_003152835.1 Bacteroidales bacterium
CCCAACACATACTATTCCAAATTTCCCGATAACCTTCCTGATGCCGTGGTGATGGTTCTCGATCCGATGCTTGCTACAGGCGGAAGTGCCAGCGCAGCCATAAGCGTGCTTAAGGCTCATGGGGCAAAAACTATCAAGCTGGTCTGTATTGTAGGCGCCCCGGAGGGTATAGAAAGGATAACAAAAGATCATCCCGACGTGCAGATATATCTGGCAGGACTTGATGAAAAGCTCAACAGTAACGGATATATAGTTCCCGGGCTTGGCGATGCCGGTGACAGGCTTTTCGGGACGAAATAGCCTTACTGCTAAAAACTCCCATTTCTGTCAATTTAAATTTTTATAACTAACCCAACATGGCAAGCAGCTAAACTGGTTATTGGTCAAACAATTCTTATTTTCGACTGTTCAATTAAAGTATGATCACCGAAAACGTAATAGAAGTCAGAGAAGTCTGGAAATCCTTCAAGAGTGTTCAGGCAGTAAGGGGTATCAGCCTCAATATTCCTAAAGGACAGTTTGTAGCAGTCCTTGGTCCGAATGGTGCCGGCAAAACCACACTGGTTGAAATGATTGAAGGGATACAAAAACCTGACAAGGGCGATATAACCATAATGGGAAAACACTGGAAAGGGAACGAGGATGAGCTCCATAAGATAATCGGGCTGTCACTCCAGGAGACAAGGTTCATCGATAAGCTGAGGGTTACCGAAACGCTTCAGCTTTTTGCCAGTTTTTTCGATATGGGAAAGAGAAGGGTTGAGGAGATAATCGACCTAGTGGACCTTGCAGAAAAAAAGAGATCCTACGTCGTAAATCTTTCCGGCGGACAGAGGCAAAAACTCGCTCTGGGAATAGCCCTGATAAATACGCCTGCAATTCTGCTTCTCGATGAGCCAACCACCGGGCTTGATCCAAATGCCAGGCGTGAAGTATGGGAAATCCTTAAAAAGCTTAAGAACGGATCAGCCACATCAATGATCCTTACCACTCACTATATGGAGGAAGCTGAAAAGCTTTGTGATTATATAATTATAATGGATAACGGTGTCATCCTTCGTGAAGGAACGCTCAATCAGCTTCTTGAAGGCCACAGCAATCTTGATGATCTTTTTGTTTCATTAACCGGGAGGCAGATAAATGAGTAGGTTTTCAAGATTAAATCAGCTATGGCTGCTCACATTGTCTCTTTTCCGGGAACTTATAAGGGAGCCTGGTGTATTGTTCTGGGGAATAGTGTTCCCGATCCTGATGTCGGCCGGGCTTGGCATGGCCTTTACAAAAAAAGCTGACATACTCAGGAAAGTGGCAGTAATAAGAGAGGCCAGCTTAGCTGTGCGTGACAGCTCGGCAGTTTATAATTTTCTGGAGAATAATTGTGAAAAGAATTCCATAAACGGGAAGAAAGATTATAATTGGAAACTTGAAATAAAAAATGAAAAACTCGGCACTTCTGTTTTCCTCTTCTATGAGCTTACCTGGGATGATGCAATGACCCTGCTGAAAAGAGGAACTATAAATCTTATCCTCACCGGTAATGACGGGCATGCTCAATATCACTTCGATCCGCTGAATTCAGATGCAGAACTTACATACCTCAAGCTCAGAAATGCAATAGGGTCAGGCGACGTTATCCCTGAGGGAAATACAGCTGAGATCAGGCCTCTTACGATAAAAGGCACGCGTTATATCGATTTCCTTGTGCCAGGCCTTATAACCATGGGTGTCATGATGTCGGCAATGTGGGGAATAAGCTATGGGATCATCGAAAAAAGGTCGAAAAAGCTGCTCCGACGGCTGGTTGCAACACCTATGAAGAAATCTCATTTTCTTATTGCACTAATTACTGTCAGGGTGGTAATGAATATCGTTGAAGCCCTGGTTTTGCTTTTATTTGCACTTATTGCGTTCCATATTACCATCCAGGGAAGCATTTCTGCAATGATTCTCCTCTTTATTGCCGGGAATATAGCATTTGCCGGAATAGCCGTGTTTGTTTCATGTCATACTTCAAACACTGAAGTCGGGAACGGGCTAATTAATGCCATTGTAATGCCAATGATGGTTCTATCGGGTATTTTCTTCAGCTATCACAACTTCCCTGACTGGAGCATACCGGTTATCAATAAGCTGCCTCTTACGATCCTGACAGATGGGATCAGGAGCATCTTTAATGAAGGTGCCGGATATCAGCAGGTAGCCTTGCCAGTAATGATACTCAGCGCCACAGGAGTTATATTCTTCCTGGCAGGACTCAAAATATTCAAATGGCATTAGCCTTTAAATTCTTATATTTTTATTCCTCTGTGTAACTCTGTGTCTCCTCAGTGGAACTCTGTGAAAGTTCTTTTATTTTTTTTCTTGTTACACAGAGAACCACAGAGTACGCACAGAGGGCCACAGAGAAATTCTTACATCTTTATCAAATCACCATTAAACCTGAAAGTTTCCCCTTTCTTTGTAAGAAATGATAAAGTTTTATCATTGTACCTTAAGTTTAGGGGGAAGCCAGCCTTTGATATTACAATAAGAGAAATAAGCTTCCCTCCTGTCCAGGAGAACTCCAACTCAAAACCACCTCTGGCACGGATGCCTTTTATATGACCGGAAGGTATCCCGTCAGGCAAAGCAGGAAGAATATCAATTGTTTTCAGGTGGCTCTGCATCAGCATCTCGACAATGCCTGCAGACCCTCCGAAATTACCATCTATCTGGAACGGCGGATGTGCATCAAAGAGATTGGGATATGAACCGCCTCCGGCAGATCCGCCGCCTGTTGCCTGAGTAACCGATGTGCCCTGGGGTCTTAATAACATCTGGACCAATGTCCAGGCATGGTTTCCATCAAGTAACCTTGCCCAGAAATTTATCTTCCATGCAAGGCTCCATCCGGTTCCTTCATCTCCCCTTGAAACAAGTGATGTCTTAGCAGCTTTCATGAGGTCGGGGGTATCGTCCCTGTTGATCTCTTTCCCGGGGTAAACTCCCCAGAGATGGGAAACATGCCTGTGCTTATTATTCGGGTCATCAATGTCGTCCATCCACTCCTGGAGCTGACCGAACCTGCCAACCTGGTAAGGTGCTATATTTTTAAGCTTCATTTTTAAAGTATCCGCGAACTGCTTATCGCGGCCCAGTATTTCAGATGCCTCAATACATTCCTTGAACAGACTTTTAATGATCTCGTGATCCATAGTGGGACCGGATACAAGGCCTCCGTTTTCGGGTGAGTTGGAAGGCGCTGAAATAAGCCATCCGGTTTTGGGATCCTTCACCAGGAAATCGACATAGAACATTGCAGCTCCTTTCATGATGGGCCACGCCGTGGCAGACAGAAAATCAATATCGCGGCTGTAAAGGAAATGCTCCCAGAAGTGTTGCGCCAGCCAGCCGCTGCCTGAGACCCAGATACCATGATTTGAGGCATTTATGGGTGCAGCGCCTCTCCAGAGGTCGGTGTTGTGATGAAGGACCCATCCCCTGGCATTATAATGATCCCTGGCAACTTTCTCTCCTGATGGAACAACCTCGCTGATCATTTTGAACAATGCCTCATGGCACTCTGCAATATTTAGCACTTCAGCCGGCCAGTAATTCATTTCTGTATTTATGTTTACAGTATACTTGCTGTCCCAGGAAGGGTTCAGCTTATCATTCCATATTCCCTGGAGGTTTGCCGGATATGTACCGGGACGGCTGCTAGAGAGCAAGAGATAGCGCCCGTACTGAACATAAAGGGCGGCAAGTGAATTATCCATTTTCCCGGGGATAGCATTAATCCTCGAATCTGTAGGCAGGTTCTCATTTTCTGATGTTCCAAGGTCAATTGAAAACCGGTTGAAATATTTCTGATAATCAAGAACATGAGCCTTTTGGACATTCTCATATGATTTATTGCCCAATGCATTCAGACAATTGAAGCAGAGCTCTTCCGGGTTTCCTGATACATTTTTTGGATTGATGAAATTTGTTGCAGCGGCAAGCCATACTACTGCCTCATCGGCTTTTTCAATATGCAACTTATTACCTGTGACTGATATCTTTCCTCCCCTTATCCTGACTTTTGCCAGGGCAGTTCCATAAAGAACGCCATCCTTCACCTTAACCTTGAGTTCAATAATCCCGTCTTCGGCAGCCATTACAGAAGCACCTTCATGAATCGCAGTAAGAATTATATCGAACGAAAGTGCTTTCTTTCTGTCAGTTGTAAGGCCTACAGCAATGACATTATCTGGAAAACTTGCAATATACCTTCTTGTATAAGTTGTATCTCCTGCTTTAAACGTGGTTGAACAAATTGCTTTTGAGATATCGAGCTCCCTTCGGTAGCCGGTAATGTTTTCATGTCTCGGAAAGCATAACCAGAGATCTCCAAACGGCTGGTACTTCTCCTGTCTCAAAGGAAGACTCATAAATTTCTCGAGCGCCAGATCCTCAGCTTCCTTTTGTTTTCCGAGCCATAATAGTTCCCTTATTTCCTCCAGTGATTTATATGCTCCGGGATGTGAATAATCATGAGGCGCGCCTGACCAGAGTGTCTCTTCGTTAAACTGGATATGATCTGCTTCAAGACCGCCAAATATCATCGCGCCGAGCCTTCCGTTACCGATCGGGAGTGCCTCCTCCCAGGCAGAAGCAGGTTTCTCATACCAAAGCTTAAGGTTGTTTACGTCCTGCGCATGGCAAATACCGGATACCTGAAAAGCACAGACTGTCATCAACATGATCATTGTTTTCCTCATCTCCGGATAGGATTTCAGGTTAATTCACCAAGATACAAAACTTATTCAACCATTTTTTTGAATGTCGCAATTGAATAATGAGATTCCTCGCTTACCACCTTCGCAGAAGCTTCGGTGTTCGAAGCGCTCGGAATGAGGAATCCCTGATTACCGATTCTCATTTTTTTATTGAGATGGATGCAACAACATGAGTTTTTCCAAGTCTTTTAATCAGAATATTCAAACATAAAACATACAAACATGAAAAACCTGAAGTATTTTATAGTAATTTTTCTTGGCCTGGCATTAACAGCATGTATAAACGGACAGTTCCGCAAGGCAGTTTACGGTAACAGAAACGTCGTGAGAAAGGAACGCCCTGCCGGATCATTTACCAGTGTAAAGGTCAGCACTGGAATTGACTTATACCTGACACAGGGAGACAAGATGAGCATTACTGTTGAAGCAGATGAGAACCTTCAGGAGTACATCATCACTGAAATCAGGGGTGATGAACTGTACATTCGTCATGATAATGATGTTAATGTCCGGGAGGCTGAAAGGGAAAGGGTTTATGTGACCATGAAGGATATAAAATCACTTTCCACTACAAGTGCCGGAGACATTATCGGTGAGACTCCGGTAAAAACTGATGACCTTGAGCTGAATGCAAGCAGTGCAGGTGATATAAAAATTGAAGTATATGCAAAAACCATCAGGGCAGATGGCAGCAGCTCAGGCGATATTACCCTGAACGGTGAGACAGATATGCTTGATGCAGACTTAAGCAGCGCTGGCAATCTTAATGCCTACAACCTGAAAACAAGGGAGGCAAATATTTCTGCTTCAAGTGCAGGTGATGCAGATGTCTATGTAACCGAGAAGCTTACGGCAAGGGCTTCAAGCGCCGGGGACATAAATTACAAGGGAGATCCCAAGTATATTGACGCACACTCTTCCAGTGCCGGTGGCATTCATAGAAAGTAGTCTCTTCTCAAATATATATTACCATTTTATTACAAACCGTCAGGGTCGTTCCTGACGGTTTTTTTTTAACTTTGTACACCTTTTAAACATTCGAAAATTTTAACCATATGAAAGATATTTTAAGCATAAACCTTAAAAATGCAGAGAGATTTGTCCCCTCTGAAGAAGTCATTGCTTTGGCCCAGCAGTCTGCAAGACACCTGGAAACACTGAAAGAAGGTACCGGGGCCGGAAGCGATTTCCTTGGATGGATTACCCTTCCTGGTGAAATAGCTGCTCAGCTTGACAGAATTGAACAAAAAGCAAAACATCTCCGTTCTGTTTCCGACACAACAGTTGTGATAGGCATAGGCGGTTCATACCTCGGTGCAAAAGCAGTTATTGAAGCTCTCTCCCATTCCTTTACTCCGCTGCTGAAGAAGAAACATCATGAGATGCTCTTTGCCGGACATAATATAAGTGAAGATTACATATCGGATCTGCTCGAAATCCTCGATGAAAGAGACTATTCAATAATAGTAATCTCCAAATCAGGTACAACAACCGAACCGGCTATTGCATTCAGGATCCTGAAGGATCATCTTGAAAAGAAAATAGGGAAATTAAAGGCTGCGGAAAGGATAATTGCAATTACCGACGGCAAAAAAGGAGCATTAAGATCCCAGGCGGAAAAGAACGGTTATGAGATATTTGTGATCCCTGACAATATTGGTGGCAGGTACTCTGTACTTACCCCTGTCGGTTTACTTCCCATTGCAGTCAGCGGGATCGATATAAAGGAACTTGTAAAAGGGGCATTGGCCATGGAAGAGGCATCTTTGAAGAACAAAAATGGTGCTTCTAATCCCGTCCTGATCTATGCTGCGGCAAGAAACCTGGTTCTTCGGACCGGAAGGTCAATTGAGATACTCGTCGGGTTTACGCCAAAGCTTCACTATTTCTCCGAATGGTGGAAACAGCTTTTTGGCGAGAGTGAGGGTAAAGAGGGGAAAGGCATATTCCCGGCTTCAGTCGACTTCACTACAGACCTCCATTCGCTGGGACAATACATCCAGGATGGTCAGCGGATCCTTTTCGAGACCATCATCTCGGTAAAGGAACCCGGGAAAAAACTTATTATTCCGCTTGAAAATGATGATTCCGACCAGCTTAATTTTCTTGCCGGTAAAAGACTCTCAGAAGTTAATCACAACGCTGAAACGGGCACTATCCTGGCCCACAACGATGGCAATGTTCCGGTTATAAAAATTGATATCCCGCTGCTTGATGAGTATTATACCGGGCAGCTTATCTATTTCTTTGAGCTGGCTTGCGCTGTGAGCGGATACATACTTGATGTAAACCCGTTCGACCAGCCCGGAGTTGAAGCATATAAGAAAAATATGTTTGCACTGCTGAATAAACCCGGATTTGAAGATGCAGGGAAAAAGCTGAGAGAAAGATTAAAATAACTATTAATTGTTTTAAGTATAATCATTATGAAAATAGAACTTAAGAAAGATTTCATGTGGTCACTGGTTGTACCCTCAAGCATGGGAGTACGCCTTACTCCCTTAAACGGTCAACCCGTTCACTGCAGCAACACGTTTCACATGCAGGCTACCAGCGCTGAAACCAACGTAGCTAGTGTTTCATCTTACCTTGGTCTGCCGGTCAAGTTGCTTACAACTTTTGTTAAAGACAGCCCGATCGCCCGATTTATTAAAGATGATCTCAGCAGCAGGCATATTGCCTATGAAGGTGTTGAGATTGAGCAGGGAGGTCCCTGGGGCTACCGTCATCAGTTCAATATTGCCGACAGCGGGTATGGATCTCGCGGGCCAAGAGTACATAACGACCGTGCAGGTGAAGTCGGAAGAACACTGAACGTAAAGGATTTCGACCTGAATCGTCTTTTTGTCACCGAAGGGGTACAGATCCTGCATCTCTCAGGATTAATTGCAGCCATGTCGCCGGAAACAGGCAACTTTTGCCTCGAACTTGCAAGAGCAGCAAAAAAACATGGAACCCGTATAGCATTCGACCTCAACTTCAGAGCTACTTTCTGGAAAAACCGTGAAAAGGAACTCTCTGCAATATTTAAGGAGATTGCCGGCATTGCCGACATCCTGGTAGGAAATGAGGAAGATTTTCAGCTCTGTCTGGGAATTCAGGGTCCTGAAGAGGGAGGGAAAGATCTTGCTTCCAAAATTGAGAGCTTCAAGGAAATGATCAGCAGGGTAAGAAAAGCATTCCCGAACGCATCTGTTTTTGCAACAACCCTGCGCCAGGTGATAAACGCCAACGAGCATCTCTGGGGAGCAATAATGCTTGAAGGTAACAACTGGCATGTTGTAGAACCCCGCGAAATACATGTCCTCGATCGCATAGGCGGAGGAGACGGATTCGTGGGTGGGTTGCTCTATGCTATTCTTAAGGGATGGGAACCGGAAAAATGGATCCAGTTCGGATGGGCTACAGGCGCTCTTGCAACAACTGTTGTTACAGATTATGGACAGCCAGCCGATGAAGAACAGGTCTGGAGCATCTGGAAAGGCAATGCCCGGGTGAAAAGATAAACGAAAGAACTTACACAGAGAAAATCCGGAGAACCACAGAGTCACACAGAGAAAAACAAAGCCTAAGTCTTTACCTCTGTGAAACTCTGTGTCTTCTCAGTGGAACTCTGTGTAACTGATTTATTTTTTACCCTTCAGTTTAAATTTCTTTACAAACTCGTCGAGTATCTGTGAAAGGTTAGGATCGCCGATCTCCTGGAGATCATAATAAACCCTGGTATTTGGTTTCTTAATCTTGATTATCCTGTTCAGGTCAATGGGTGTGGCAATAATGACACTGTCGCATTTTGTATTATTGATCGTCTTCTCCAGATCATGAAGCTGCTGATCGCCATATCCCATTGCAGGCAATAAGGTGCCGATATTCGGATAGAGCCTGAATGTCTCACTCAGTTTCCCAACCGTATAAGGACGCGGGTCAACGAGTTCAGCTGCGCCAAATTTACGGGCAGCCACGACACCGGCACCAAGTTTCATTTCACCATGGGTAAGAGTCGGGCCATCCTCTACAACAAGAACTTTCTTCCCTTTTATCAGTGACGGATCATCAACTTTAATTGGTGATGCCCCGTCGATGACAACCGCCCTGGGATTCACCTTCTCAATGCTCTCGCGGACAATCTGGATCGATTCAGGTGAGGCACTGTCCATTTTATTGATCACAACCACGTCGGCAATTCGCAGTGTAACTTCTCCAGGGTAATATCTGAGTTCGTGACCTGCCCTGTGAGGATCAGTGACCGTAATCATGAGGTCGGGTTTATAAAAAGGAAAATCATTATTTCCTCCGTCCCAGAGAATAACATCACATCCTGCAGGATCCTTTTCAGCCTTCCGGAGAATGGCTTCATAATCAACACCGGCGTAGATGACATTACCCCTGACAACATGCGGTTCATACTCCTCCATCTCTTCAATTGTACACTTGTGCTTTTCTAGATCCTTTAAAACGGCAAAGCGCTGTACCTTCTGGGCATTCAGGTCGCCGTACGGCATCGGGTGTCGAATAGCGACAACTTTTAACCCTTTAGCCATGAGCAGCTCAATAACTCTGCGTGAAGTCTGGCTTTTACCGCATCCTGTACGGATTGCTCCAACGGCAATCACGGGTTTAGTGCTTTTAACCATTGTATCTTTCGGACCTAAAAGAATAAAATTGGCACCGGCGGCGTTTACAATAGCACTGACAGCCATTACCCTCTGATAGGGCACGTCGCTATATGAAAAAACACAATCATCAACTTTGAGTTTCTTAATAAGATCAGGAAGATTAGCTTCAACATATATTGGTATTCCTTTCGGATAAAACTTGCCAGCCAGCTCTTTAGGATATTTCCTCCCGGCAATATCGGGTATCTGGGCTGCAGTAAAAGCAATTACATTATAATTATCATTTTCCCTGTAATAAGTATTGAAATTATGAAAATCCCTGCCGGCGGCACCAATAATGATGACATTTTTCCTGGTCATAAATCCTCCTTGTTTAATTATTTATTTTTGATAGAAAATCATTTTAAAATGAACCAACAAATGTATAATTTGCATACCGTAATTCCGCGTGTTTAAAGGGATTTTTTTATATGCTGGCAGCATGTGTTAACTTTCTGTAAAACAATCCTCTAATTTTGTTTTATTAATGACTTGCAACCATGTATGGCAAAATGTTCTCTATAACATAAACGGATATGGCAGATTCTTTGTACTATTATAAAACTATATGAATGTCCTTGCCCACATATACCTTTCCGGTGATTCTGATAAGATAATCATCGGCAACTACATTGGTGATTATGTAAAGGGCCGCGACTATCTAAATTATCCGGATCCGGTAAGGAAAGGAATTATACTTCACAGGAACATTGACGGTTTTACTGACCGCCATCCTGTTGTTCACCGAAGCAAGATATTCTTCTCAAAGAAATACCATAAATATTCAGGCGTAATTACAGATATCATTTATGATCATTTCCTTACCAGGGAGTGGGATTTTTTTTCTCGCCGTCCACTTGAAAGTGTGACCTATAATTTTTACAGGGCACTGGTGAATAATTACGAGATATTGCCCGAGAACGTCAGGGAAATGATGCCATTTTTCATTATCAACAACTGGATTGAATCATATCAGACTCTTAACGGTATACGTCATGTGCTAAGGACGCTCAGTAAACGGTCAACTTTGCCAAATGAGACCAGGTTTGCAATGCATGCCCTGAAGAAAAACTATTACTCTCTCCAGGAAGATTTTATGGAATTTTTCCCTCAGCTTATCGATTACGTTGAAAAGGATTTCGGCATAGAGATTTCGCACAGGATCACCATCCCGTTCTGATCATGCCAAGTATTCTGTTCTTCCGGCATCAAGCCTCAGAAAAATAAACAACAGCAGTGTAAATCCCCAGAGTGAGCTTCCTCCGTAACTGAAAAAGGGGAGCGGTATTCCAATAACGGGCACCAACCCGATTGCCATCCCGATATTAATGAAGAAATGCGTGAAGAGGACGCTTGCTACACCATAGCCATATATCCTTGAAAAGTTTGATCGTTGTCGCTCAGCAAGAATTATGAGCCTGATCAGAAGAAAGACATACAATCCGATCACAACAAAAGATCCGAGAAACCCCCACTCTTCCCCTACGGTGCAGAAGATAAAATCAGTACTCTGCGCAGGCACAAATTTGAATTTTGTCTGGGTTCCCTGGAGATAACCCTTTCCCTTAAACCCTCCTGAACCAACAGAAATTATAGATTGGTTGACATTGTATCCTGTTCCGTGTGTATCCGTTTTGAAACCTAGCATAATCTCCACTCTTTCCCTCTGGTGCGGTTTGAGCATATGATTGTACGCAAAATCAACCGAGTTAACGTAAAGTACACTTCCCGCAAGGAAGAGATAAATGACAAGCAGGGTTACTGCTTTCTTAGAATAAAAATAATATGCATAGGCAATTCCGGAGAGCAGCAGGGTTATTACCAGAACGGTCTCGTTACCCAGTGATTTAATAATATAAAAATCAAGCGCATATATTATTCCACCTATAACGAGCATGAGTACCAGGCCTGTAAGCAAAAGCTTCCATTTTCTTGTGGAAAACCAAACCAGCAGAAAAGCTATGGCAATCAGAGCGATCTCGAGGTACAGGTTATTGAACAGGAGAGTGAGAAAGAAAAGTAACACCATCAGCAACCCCGAGACAAAGATAATAGGGCTCATCCCTTCTCTGAAGAGCACAATAAAGAAAGAGAAGAAAACTATTGTTGAACCCAAATCAGGCTGAATGGCAGTAAGAAGAGCCGGTAAAAGGATGATTGCAACTGCAGGAATGATAACCTTCAGCTTTGTCAGATCATTCCTGCGGTTATTCAAAAAACTTGCAAGAGCAAGTGCAGTGCCGAATTTTGCAAACTCTGAAGGCTGAAGGCTGATCGGACCAAATTCAAACCACGATCTTGCTCCGTTAATATCCTTTCCTAAAATCAGTACCATCAGCAGCAGAAACATCAGGATTGCATAAATGACCCAGGCAAAAAAGAGATAAAACCTGCTGTCAATGATCATTATAAAAACGGCCAGCACAATTGTCGCCATTATCCAGATGAACTGCTTCCCGTATCTCTGGGTAAAATCGAATATCTCCTTATGTTCATCGTTATAAACGGCTGCATAGATATTGAACCAGCCCATGACGATCATTATCAGGAAAATAAGGACTGTTGTCTTGTCAATCCCCTTCAAGATATTTACGCTGCTTCTCAATTTTTGGCTCTGTTAGTTTATGGAGAAGGTTAAGTTCCAGCATTCTCTGCTCCATTGGTTTGTTTGTAATTTTTCCTCTCAGGTACTTTTCAATCATCAGGCTGGCAACAGGGGCAGCATAAGTTGCCCCGAATCCTGAATTTTCAACGTAAACAGCTATGGCAATTTTAGGATGATCTCTGGGTGCAAAGGCAATAAATACAGCATGATCATCACCATGGGGATTCTGAGCTGTCCCAGTCTTGCCACATACGGTTATACTGTCCAGTGCCGCAATACGCGCTGTAGCGCCAGCCCCTCCGTTTACAGCAGCTGCCATCCCTTTAATGATTGATTCAAAATTAACCGAATCAATACTGATCTTGTGCTTAACTGTAAAGCGCGGATCAATTTTATGATCACTGCCTATAGACTTTACAATATGAGGTGTATAATAGTAACCCCGGTTAGCTATTGCAGCTGTCATATTGGCCATCTGAAGAGGTGTTGTGCCGATCTCCCCCTGTCCTATCCCCATTGAGATCACCGTAAGCGCCTTCCACCTTCCCTTTCCATAATACTTATCAAAATAAGTCGATGAGGGAATCAGTCCCGGAAGCTCATTTACGAATTCGCTGCCAAGTTTTTTGCCGAACCCGAATTCGTTAAGGTAGCTTTTCCATTTTTCAAAAGCTTCAGCAACGGAACCATATGCGGGATTCTCAAGGATCCTCCGGTAAGTCTGGCAAAAATATGAGTTGCATGAAATCATTATTCCCCCTTCAAGGTCGAGAGGCGAGGGGTGCGTGTGGCAATCCACAAACAGATAGCCATGGTTGCAGCTAAATTTTGTAGATGGAACAATGACTTTCTCCTGAAGAGCTATAAGCCCATTTATCGGCTTAAAAGTCGATCCCGGTGGATAGGATGCCATGAACGCCCTGTTGAATAATGGTTTGGAAATAGTATCAGCCTGGAGCCTGGAAAAATTTTCAGAACGCACCCGGCCTACCAGCAGCCCGGGATCATAATTGGGAGAAGAGACAAGCGCAAGTATCTCTCCAGACTCCGGCTCAATGGCAACTATACTGCCTGTCTTGTTCTGCATCAGTTTTTCACCATACTCCTGCAGATCAAGGTCGAGCCCTGAAATGATATCCGAGCCGTGAACAGCAACAGTATCCATTTCTCCGTGAGCATACGACCCTTTAAGACGACTGTAAACGTCGACCATGAATATCTTTACACCACGCTTCCCCCTGAGGTCCTTTTCATAAGCTTCCTCAATGCCAAGCTTGCCAATATAATCTCCGTTTTTATAATATGGGTCCCTTTTTAAAATAGCTTCATCAACTTCGCTTACATACCCGAGGAGATGTGCTGCCACAGGGCGTGAATATTTTCTGAGTGTCCGGGGCTGAACATAAAAGCCCGGGTACAAAAACAATTTCTCCTGAAATTTTGCATAAGTCTCTGCTGAAATCTGCTTCAGAAAAACCGAAGGTGCTCTCCTGGAATAGTTCTTGGCTGCCTTTAATCGTTCCCTGAAAACCTCAATGGTAATTCCAAGATCGTCGCAGATAGCCAGGGTATCGATCTTTGCCGTCTGAGCTGGAACGACCATCAGATCATAGGCTGCCTGGTTAAAAACGACTAGCTTACCTTTCCGGTCGTATATCAATCCGCGGGCAGGATATTGAGTCACATACCTTAATACATTGTTGTCGGCCGATAATCTGTAGGTATCCTTTACAACCTGAATGACGAAAAGTCTTATGATCAAAGCCAGCGCGGCAATAATTACAAGTCCGATTACCAGGTATTTCCGATTGACGAATGCATCCTTCATGGCTGTTTACTTTCCTTTCCTGATGTATTCAAGAAGAATAATGAAGGTGATGGAAAAGATAGAGCTCATAATTACCCTCAGAAGCGTTCGGAAGAAGTCCGCAAACCGGAATACTTCCAGGTAAAACAATGCGGTATGATGGATAAAAATGATTAACGATGTATAAATAAGGAACCACCTCAGTCCATAAATGAACATTGACGGATCAGCTCCGGGTTCATATCCGTCGCGTGGAGATATGACTCTGAGTGCAAATGGACGTACAAAACCAGCGAGGACAGTGGCAGAAGTATGCATACCGGGTGAACCGCAGAATATATCCATGACTGCTCCTGTTCCAAATGAAATAAGCAGTAAAAGCCATGAAGGTATTTCAACCGGCAGAAGAAGAATGAACATGACATAAACATACGGATTTATATATCCGCTGAATCGTATGTTATTAAATACCAGAACCTGCAGGAGGATCAGCAAAACAAAGATCAGGCTGAATCTGGATATCCTGTTGATCATTGAAATAGTTTTTCAAGTCCAAGTTCTTCTGTTTTCCTCAGGTTGCCGATTGTAGTTACAAAATGAAGTTTTTTGAAATCTGTCTTCAGCAAGACCCTGATTTTATAAAAGTCGCCACCTGATTTTTCAAACCCGCTTACTGTCCCGATCAAAATTCCTTCAGGGAATACGGCTGAATAACCTGTCGTTTCTACTGTATCGCCAATTCCAAAAGTAACATGCTGTGGAATTTCGCTTAAGATGGCATAATTATATTGGTTCCCATCCCAGCCGAGTGAGCCAAAGTATCCATTTGATTTAAGCCTGGCGCTAAGCTTGAAATCCAGGTTCAGCAATGACATGGCTATCGAAAAATTTTTGGAACAGCCCACAATAACTCCCGCAACTCCATCGCCTGAAGTTACCGCCATGTCAACTGCGACGCCCTGCCTGCTTCCTTTGTTCAGAGTGAAGAAATTCTTCTGGCGGGTTACTGAATTATCTATGACCGCCGCTGAAGTGAATTGGTATTGCTGCCTGTAATTTGTGTCAGAGATAGAAAAAAAAAGCAAGTCATCTTTGTTCTTCAGCAGGTTGATATTGTTTTTCAGGGTTGCATTTTCATATGCCAGTGCCTGGTTTATATCACGGAGTTGAAAATAGCTCCTGGCATTGCTGATTTTCTCATCAATCCTGTTGGTAAAGCCCCTTACTCCTTTTACAATCTGCGTATTATGATATGTATTCCCCGTTGTCAGCAAATAGAATGATATCCCTTCAAGTATAAGAAAGATGATAAGGTTGTTATACTTCGCCAGAAAATTAAGAAGGTTTCTCATTCAAAAACAGGGTTATCTCATCAGGAATGGGAATTTATCCACATTCTTAAGTGCTACTCCGGTTCCTCGTGCAACTGAATGGAGCGGATCTTCAACCACGTTGAATTTAATGTTTATCTTATCAGTAAGTCTTTTGTCAAGACCTCTCAGAAGAGCTCCTCCTCCGGCCATGTATATTCCCTTGTTTACTATATCGGCATAAAGCTCAGGAGGGGTCTGCTCTAGAACATTAAGAATGGCAGCCTCAACTTTCGATAAGGATTTATCAAGGCAATATGCAATTTCCTGGTAAGAGATTGGTATTTCAATAGGAAGAGCCGTCATGATATTTGGTCCCCTGACAACATAATCTGCAGGCGGATTATCAATATCAGGCAGAGCAGCACCCACTCCTATTTTAATATCTTCGGCGGTCTTTTCACCGATCTTTATATTGTGCTGGTGTCTCATATAAGCCTGAATATCAGCTGTAAATCCATCTCCAGCTATTCTTATCGACTTATTGCAAACTATTCCCCCAAGGGCAATAACAGCAATTTCCGTTGTACCGCCACCGATATCGATTACCATGCATCCTTCGGGTGCTTCTACATCAAGACCGATACCAATCGCAGCTGCCATAGGCTCATAGATCATATATACGTCCCGTCCGCCTGCATGTTCCGATGAATCACGCACTGCACGGATCTCAACCTCGGTACTTCCGGAGGGGATGCAAACGACCATCTTGAGCGATGGAGCAAAAAGCCGAGGTCCCTTATTTATCAATTTGATCATTCCCCTGATCATCAGCTCGGCAGCATTAAAATCGGCAATTACGCCATCACGCAATGGCCTGATAGTTTTAATGTTTTCGTGAGTCTTCCCATGCATCTGCCTGGCTTGTTCACCTATTGCTATGAGCTTCCCTGTGTTCTTGTCAATTGCAACAATTGAGGGTTCGTCTACTACTATCTTATCATTATGAATAATGATCGTATTAGCTGTCCCCAGGTCAATAGCAATCTCCTGCGTTAAAAATGAAAATAGTCCCATCGAATGAGATAAATTAAATTATGGTTAATGTTTAAAATGTCTTACTCCTGTAAATACCATTGCGACTCCGTTTGATGAGCAATAGTCAATAGATTCCTGGTCACGTACTGATCCACCAGGCTGGACAACGGCGGTGATCCCTGCCTTATGGGCAATCTCGACACAATCAGCAAACGGGAAAAAAGCATCGGATGCCATAACTGCCCCCGTGAGATCAAAGCCGAAAGATCTTGCCTTGTCAATAGCCTGTCTGAGCGAGTCGACTCTTGATGTCTGGCCAATGCCGCTGGCACAGAGCTGTTTGTTCCTTGCAAGCACTATTGCATTGGATTTACTGTGCTTGACAATCTTGTTTGCAAAAACAAGGTCGTCTGTTTCAGCCGGATTAGGTACTGCAGGAGTGACCGGTTTCATGTCTGCGCCCGACTCGGTGCTGATGTCGCGTTCCTGCCAGAGGACGCCATTCAGCATTGATCTGAAATTGGATGTTGATTTAATAATCGATTTTCTCAGCAGGATTATCCGGTTCTTTTTCTGTTTCAGTATCTCAAGTGCTTTCCCTGAATATTCCGGTGCAATAATTATTTCGAAAAATAGCTTGTCAATTTCAGCAGCGGCAGATTCATCAACAGGGCTGTTAGTAACAACAACTCCTCCGTATGCAGAGACCGGATCGCAGGCAAGCGCTGCTTTCCATGCCTCGGTAATGTTATTTCGCGATGCTGCGCCGCAGGCATTATTATGCTTGATAATGATAACCGTTGTCTCAGTAAAATCATCAACGAGGTTCAGGGCAGCTTCAATATCGAGAAAATTATTATAGGAGATCTCCTTGCCGTGAAGCTTATCAAATATCTGACCGGGATCTCCGAAGAAGATACCTTTCTGGTGAGGATTTTCGCCGTACCGGAGAGGATAGGAAGCATTGATACTTTCCCTGAATGCCGGGATGCCTGCTTCCTGATTGAAATATCTGAAAATTGCAGTATCGTAATTCGAAGAGGTTTTAAATGCTTCAGCGGCATAGAAACGACGGTCTGAAAGGGTGGTTTTTCCTTTTTTTTCTATTAGCAATGCAAGTAATCCCGGGTATTGCTCCCGTNNCCCTGCGGGCAAGTATCCCCCCGAATACTGAGGGATGCAGCGTTTTTACCCTGCCTCCCAGGATTGAGGGGTAAGAAGTGAGATCCTCAACTTTCTCAGCTTTAATCCCAAGGTCGCTTATAAAAGTGTATGTTCCTCCAGTTGAAAATATCTTTACATTCAAATCGGAAAGAGTTCTGACTATATCATCGAGACCATCCTTATAAAAAACAGAAATTAAAGCGCTGTTAATTTTCTTTTCACTCATTACCAGACAATTATGATTGTGCACCTCTTTACTTAAGGGCGATTAAAAATATATATTTTTTTATTACCCTCAACAAAATAACGTCATGATTCTGAGGAATTCAGCAATTAAGGGAATTTCACATCTTTGACAAATGATTTTTCTTATCTTTGATCTTCAATTTAATTTCAGAAAAGAGATGATGTTTTTCAGGCTATTCAAGGAGGGAATTCTATTTGCAGTTAACTCTATATTGATTAACAAGTTCAGGACTTTTCTCTCTCTTTTCGGGATAACAATTGGGATTTTTTCGATAATCGCAGTTTTTACTGTTCTCGACTGGATGGAAAAATCCATCCATGATGCTATCTCCTCAATGGGGGATAATGTAGTCATTGTTCAGAAATGGCCCTGGTCATTTAATGATCCAAATCTGGCATGGTGGGATATTATGAAATGGCCTGCAATATCAATGGATGACTATGAAGCCATCATGAAGAAATCTACAAAAGCCGAAATTGCATGTTTTGCCATTTTTCAGCCTGAAAATATAAAATACAATAAGAATGTTCTTTCCGATGCAACTGTCGGAGCCATTACTCCGGAGCTGAAGGATCTCAGCTCATTTGAAATTGAAAAAGGAAGGTATTTTTCACAATTTGAATCATCTGCAGGGAAGAATGTCGCAGTAATCGGAGCCGACGTAGCAAAGAACCTGTTCGCTGAAGCCAATCCTTTAGGAAAGGAGATAACAATAGAAGGATTCAAGGCAACTGTGATAGGAGTAACAAAAAAAGAGGGAAAGGGAGGTATAACTGATAACGGATTTGATGAGATTACTTTAATCCCGGTGAATTTTAGTAAGACCTTCATCAACATGCGGAATAAATTTATAAATGCCCAGCTCAGGATAAAGGCAAAACCCGGTATCAATATAAGTGAGCTAAACGAAGAAACCACAATGATACTGAGGGCTTCCAGGAGGCTGCAGCCTGAAGCAATATCCAATTTCTCTGTAAACCAGGCGAGCATGCTGACCCAGGGACTAAGTCCGGTATTTACATTGATCAATACTGTGGGATGGCTTATAAGCGGCCTTGCAATAATTGTCGGTGGCTTCGGCATCGCAAACATCATGTTTGTCTCTGTCAGGGAAAGAACAAATCAGATCGGTATTCAGAAAGCACTGGGGGCAAAACGCTCTTTCATATTATTGCAGTTTCTTACCGAGTCCGTCCTTCTGTCAATTATCGGTGGCCTGTTTGGTCTGATTTTGATTTTTATCGGCACGCTGTATACCAATTACCTGTACGATCTGCATATGTATCTTACTGCAGGCAACATCTTTATGGCAATCTTTATTTCAGGGATAATAGGAATAATTGCAGGTTATGCACCGGCATATTCTGCTGCAAAAATGGATCCTGTTGAGGCCATTGGTTACTCATTCTGAGATATCATATTTTCACTTATCCAGTTTGTGAGTCTGACAAAGCTTTCTACAGAGAGTTGTTCAGGCCTTAATCCAAAATCAGCATAATCCTCCTTTTTAAGTGTAAAAGCAGATCTTACTGAATTTCTGAGGGTTTTTCTCCTCTGGTTGAAACAGGCTTTGACAACCCTTTTAAACAGCGCCTCATCGCATCCAAGATCAGTCACATTATTCCTTGTGAGCCTGATAACCCCTGATTTTACTTTTGGAGGAGGAACAAAAACAGTTTCCTGGACCGTGAAAAGGTATTCAGCAGAATAAAAAGCCTGCAGAAGCACGCTGAGTATCCCATAAGTTTTAGATCCGGGTGAAGCGCAGATCCTTTCAGCCACTTCCTTCTGAAACATTCCGCAGACCTCAGCAATTTTATTCTTATGATTCAGAACTTTAAAAAGGATCTGGCTGGAAATATTGTATGGGAAGTTTCCGATTACCGCAAATTTTTCACTGAAACCCGAATCTATATCCATCAGCAGAAAATCGCCGCGGATTATTTCAATGCCTTCTGTGAATTTCTCTTTAAGAAAATGAACAGACTCATTATCTATCTCTATGACTCTGAAATCCTTAAAATTTCTTTTAACCAGATAGTCAGTAAGAATCCCAGTTCCGGGACCGATTTCGAGTACCGTGCTGTAACCGATGCCCGTCAGAGAACATGCAATCCTTTCAGCAATAGTTTTATCTTTCAGGAAATGCTGACCAATGTTTTTTTTTGGTTGAACCCTACTCATTCGTAAAGGAATAAAATTATCCGGTGCTAAATCTGGAGCATATTCTTGCCGAATTTTCTCCAAATTGGCAGTTTGAGACTATCGAGCCAGATAATGAATCGCTTCAGCGCATTATAGTATAATGTTACGAAAAGGCCGGCTATCATTATCCAGATTGCTGCCATGTTAAAAATTAGTGTCGAGATTTTCAACCTTCCAAGCAGTTTATAGGGAGCAAAAAAGTGAGCGCGTCCCAATTTTGAGCCGGGAGCCATGAAAACAGGGTCGGCTTTCTGAATTATCTTCTTCCCGGAGTCATATATCTTTGAGGTGGTCATCCTGTTAAGAACAAGATTCTCCAGATTCTCATTAAGATTATTCTCCTTCAGACGAAAAAACTTCTCCTCACTGAACTTCCTTTTTATTGTATTATAAACGGAATCGTGCATTGCAGAAGCCATTTTATATCTTGCTCTGAACGTTGCTTTCAGGGAATCAAGGAAGATTTTAGCTTTATTGCCTGTATTATTGTCAAATCTCGAATAATAAAGGTTATCTGTCCATTTCCCGGGAACTATTCCTGAAATTGAGCTTAAATCGGTGATATGGTACCTCACCTCCTCCAGATTATTTACGGCTTCCTGTTTTTCAATCGGGCTCAATGCATTTTTCATGCAGGCATCTGTTTTTGCCTTCAGCAATGGAATGAGAAAATAGGAGTACCAGTCGTACTGGCTCATATCCATCTCATATTTAAAAAACGGTTTTTCAAACTTGTTATTCCTGAACTCTTCGACACTGATTGCTTCATAAGCCCATCTGGTTGCCATAATATCCCCGATAACCGGAACATATATTTTTCGCGTTAAAGATTTATGGAGGTCGTCAAATTTTATCATTGCTCCGCCAAGAAGAAGCTGTGGTACGAGGATAAGCGGGATAAGAATATAAATGCTGATTGCCGTTCTCATTCCTGCTGAAATATTCAACCCGAGAAGATTTCCGAAACAAGCTGTTGAAAAAAGGATAAGCCATTGCTGAAAAAGCATTCCATTCACTCCAAGGATGAGGTCTGCAACTATTACATATGAAAGCGTCTGGATTGCCGAAAGAGTGAAAAGGAAACTGATCTTCGATAACAGGTAGCTCAACCAGCTGAGGTCGAGAAATTTTTCACGCTCAAGTATCTTCCTGTCTCTGAATACCTCCTCAGCGCTTACCGTCAGCCCTATAAAGAGGGCTACAATAATCGACATAAAGAGGAAGACAGGATAGTTTTTATTTGCTGAAAAAAGATAGTTGCCGTTATCGGAGTATTTTGAGATATATCCCAGGATAAATGCCAGGAGTGGGGCTTCGATCAGGTTTATGATCATATATTGCCTGTCTGCCATCTTGCGGGTGATGTTTCGCCTGACAAATGTTTTTATTTGGTCAGCCTTTCGTGGAACTCTGAAATTTCCCGGAGTGATTGGCATCCTTGAGGGTTTTTTCTCAAGGAGTGGCATCATTTTCTTCTTATATTTCTCATACCACTCCTTTGGGCTAACCTGCCTGTTTTTCCCTGGCAGCCCGTTATTATCGATCACCTTCACCTCAATGATATGCAGGATGTCATCGGTCTCTATATTCCCGCAGGATGGGCACTCGCTTTCAGCTGCGTTGGCCTGCGACGTTTCTGTCTTGAAATAAACCAGTGCTTCAACAGGATCGCCGTCATAGATCATATAGCCGCCCTTGTCCAGAATCCAGATCTTGTCGAACATTTTCAGGATATCCGACGAAGGTTGATGGATGATCGAAAATACCAGTTTTCCGCTAAGGGCCTGGTTCCGCAGAAGGATCATAACCTTCTCAGAATCAAATGAAGATAACCCTGAAGTAGGTTCATCGATGAACAGCACTACGGGTTCACGCATCAGTTCCAGTCCGATGTTGAGTCGTTTACGCTGACCTCCGCTCACCTTCTTGTTAAGAATGTCGCCAACCTGCAAATCTTTGATATCATCGAGGTCAAGATCAATCAGGATTTTGTCGACACACTCTTTCAGTTGTTCCTCGGTATAGTCACCAAAGCATAAACGAGCATTAAAATAGAGGTTCTGGAAGACAGTAAGTTCTTCAATCAGCATATCATCCTGTGGAACATAACCGATAATTCCCTTCAGCTCCTCAATTTCGGAATTCAGATTGTACCCGTTAAGATAGATTTTCCCGCTTGTCGGTTCGATTTTCCCGTGCAAGAGATTGAGCATCGTTGATTTTCCGACACCGCTCCCACCCATTATCCCGACAAGGTTTCCCGCTTCAACACTGAAATTCATTTTGCGAATTCCATTATCGGAATTTTTAAAGAGAAATTCAATATCATGTCCTTCAAGAACTATCTTTTCAGGAAAATTCCTTGAAACAAACTTCTTGTAAATCTTTGAATAATAGATAGGTTCAATACCCTGGCCTTTTATATTTACTCCCCGTTCAAGCAGATAAGGCCTGCAGGCTATTATATCCCTTCCTTTGAAGTTGAGGGCCAGCGGACCGTCGTAAGTAAGGAGAAGAGTACCTGTGCTTTCAATATGAAGAATTACCAGATATCCCTTGAATCCCTTTATCCTGATATGACGCCATTGTTCATAATTTTTGAAGAGGGTTGAGCCAGAGAATTCCGGGTTGTCGCTCTCAACAATCAATATGCATTCAGGTGATACTTCATCAAATGACCTGCCGATCATGAAGAAGGAAGCATTATTATACTCCTTCCTGCTTATATTGAAAGTCCTGGCAACAATATCTATAATGGTTTTTTCCTGGTCGGAGATAAGTCCGTCTTCGAATGCGAATTCGATGAGTTGCAGGAAAACAATCATTCTCTCCTCCAGGAAGAGCCCTTTCTTTATTTGCCGGCATATATTGGTGATCTGAAATGAAATCAGGGAATCTTCATCGGCCAGTTCGGCCTTATTCACGCTCTTGAGTTCATTTGAATAAAACTCCAGGTTGTTTTCAAAGAGAGCATAATACTCTTCCTCAAGCTCCCTGTTGAGATATCGCCTTAAGTAGCTTCGGAGAATCTTTTTGCCCCTCGACGTTATCCCGATAGGACTGATAGTCGAAACAATGGCAAAAATATGAATCAGCGCTAATAGAACGGATTCCCTCATAAAGATATCTGCAAACTAAAAAAAAGACCGCAAAGTAAAAGCTTTGCGGTCATATATTTAAGAAATAATTACTTGATAATCTGTGCCCTTACCCCTTCAACAGCTTTGGTTATATCCTTAATATTCTTCTCGGTAAGACTTGTTCCCAATGTTTCATAGACAATCTTTATCGGGTCAAGGGTTTTGACAAAGTCGCCTACTATCGGATCATTGTCATATGGCTTTGTAATCTCGAGAAATAATTCAAATGACTTTTTCTGCTCCAGAAGGTTTTTGGATATTCCGGCTACCTGGTATGCAGCTTCAGATACATGTGTGGTAAGGTACATCCCTTCCACCCAGGCTCCGCCAACCACAAGGAGTGCAAGAGGCTGCTGGTCATTTTCAGCCAGATAAACATAAGTATCATTAAAGGCCCCTGTAAGAATTTTTACCAGTGTATCCTTGTTATCAAAATTCGCCTTGATCTTATCATATAGCGAAGCATCATAGATCTTTGACATATTGAGCTCATTGGCAAGGTTCCTGATCGCGTCCATATAGTCAATGACCCCCTGCTGGATATTATAAAGAGTTGCATAGCTCAGGTCTGCTCCATAAACTCCCATATTGATAGATCTGGATGTACTCTGGAAATATTTTTTTGAATTCTCTACCGGATTGGATATCCCGAATATATATCCAACCTCAAGGTCGGCAAGCATTTTAATAACCTCTGCAGAAGTAGGCAGCGGATAAACATTCGATTCTATATTTTCTTTAATCGTGTTGACTTCCTGTTTCTCTACGTTTTTCTGCTCCTTGACTGTTGCCCTGTTTTTACATCCTGTTAAGCCAGTGATACTTGCCAAAAGAACCGGAAGTATCAATATTGCAATAGTTTTTTTCATACCTGTTCTTATTAAATTTCAAAAGTTATATCGAACCTGCCCATAAAAGTAATAAATTATATTGATAATACTTAATGGAACTTCCATTTTGATAAGAAATATAATGAGTCCCGATCAATTTTGAATCAATATCCGAAAGTTCTCCGGTTTTTATCCTTCATCGTCAGAATCACATGTTTATCAGTGATTTTATATATCTTTGAACCCCTGAAATTATTGCACTTCAGATGAGATGGAATTTTGATGAACCTATTGAAAGAGAGGGAACTGACTGTATCAAGTATGATCTGAGGCTTGAGACTTTCGGGAAGAAGGACGTCATTCCGATGTGGGTTGCCGATATGGATTTTAAAACACCGGGGTTCATCATCGATAGATTGAGAAGCCGTCTTCAGCACGAAATTATGGGGTACTCCTTCCGGCCTGAAGAGTACTATAATTCAATTTCCCGATGGCTTGAAAAAAGACATGGCTGGCGAATTGTGAAAGATTGGATCTGCTTCTGCCCGGGAATTGTTCCGGCATTGAACTTATGTACTCTTGCCTTTACCCGTCCCGGTGATTCAATAATTGTTCAGCCGCCCGTATATACCCCCTTTTTCTCTGCCGTTGAAAGCCATGGCAGAAACCTTGTTTATAACCAGCTGATCGAAAAGGATGGAAAATGGAGCATGGATTTTGAATCGTTGGCAGCTTCTGTCAACGAATCAACAAAAATGATCATTATCTCCAATCCTCATAATCCTGTTGGCAGAGCATGGTCATGTCAGGAACTCGGGATGCTTGCTTCCATCTGTCTTAAAAATAATATCCTTATCCTCTCTGATGAGATACATTGCGACCTGGTACTATCCGGATACACTTATACTCCAATAGCTTCTATTTCTGAAGAGATTGCTGAAATAACCGTTACCTGTATCGCTCCCAGCAAAACATTCAACCTGGCCGGGCTTTCTACCTCATCAATGATTATTCCTAACAATGTTCTCAGAAAGTACTTCAACAGGAAAATTGAGAGCCTGCATATCGGAAATGGCAATATCTTTGGAACGGTTGCTTCAATAGCAGCATATTCGGAAGGTGAAGAATGGCTTGGGGAACTGCTGGAGTACCTTGACAAGAATGTAAAATACGTTATGGATTACTGCAGGGAGCATATCCCTGAAATAATCCCTGTAAGAAGTGAAGCGACTTATATGATGTGGCTCGATTGCCGGAAACTTGGAATGACCGGAAAAGAACTGCAGGATTTTTTTGTCGGTAAAGCAGGCATCGGACTTAACGAGGGTTCAGCTTTCGGCCCCGGAGGGGAAGGTTTTATGAGAATAAATATCGGCTCAACCCTTCAGATTGTCTCCAGGGCAATGGGACAAATTGAGAAGGCAATTGTATCAATCAGATAAATAATAATATATCTTACTGATGGAAGAAAGAGTCAAAGTCAGCCTGACACTCGAGGACGGAACTGTTTACCATGGCAATTCATTTGGCGCACCCCTTCCTGCAGCAGGGGAAGTAGTCTTTAATACTGCAATGACTGGTTACCCGGAAAGCCTTACGGATCCATCGTACAGGGGACAGATTCTTTGTCTTACTTATCCGCTGGTCGGTAATTATGGCGCCCCCGCAAAAAACGAGGAAAATGACCTTTACCGTTTCTATGAATCTTCTTCAATTCATATTTCAGGACTTATAGTTTCGGATTACTCGTTTGAGTACAGCCACTGGAACGCAACAGAAAGCCTCGATGAATGGCTCAGAAGAAACAAAGTGCCCGGCGTTTACGGAATTGATACAAGAGCGCTTACCAAAAGGATCCGCGAAAAGGGTGCAATGCTTGGGAAAGTCGAACCGGAAGGAGCTTTAATCCCTTTCTATGATCCGAATAAGGTCAATCTCGTAGCCGAGGTAAGCACACACGAAAAAAAAATATACGGTAATGGCAAATACAGGATACTGCTTGTTGATTGCGGTGTTAAATATAACATTATCAGGAACCTGCTGAAGCGTGATACTACAATAATAAGAGTACCATGGGATCATGATTATCATTCAGAAGAATTTGACGGTCTTTTTCTTTCAAATGGTCCGGGCGATCCTAAAATGTGCGGCATTACAATTGAGAACATAAGAAAATCCTTTGAAAAGGACATTCCTGTTTTCGGAATTTGTCTTGGCAACCAGCTTATGGCCCTTGCCTCAGGTGCCGATACATATAAGCTGAAATACGGCCACCGAAGCCACAATCAGCCAGTTATACAGGTCGGTACGGATAAGGCATATATTACCTCACAAAATCATGGGTTTGCAGTAGATAACAATACTCTGGGGAAAGAGTGGGATCCGCTTTTTATAAATATCAACGACAAAACTAACGAGGGCATGAAGCATAAAACAAAGCCATTTTTCTCCACCCANNGCAGATTTGTTTTTAAAGCACTTCATCCTCTCATTGAATAATTCAGCAATCTCTTTATTGCAAAGGTTGCCGATGCTTCCTTCATGAGTGTAATCTGAAATCACAGTTCGGGAAAATGTAGAGTTTTGAACCATTTCGGAGACAGCCTGGTATGCATCCCTGAAAGGAATGCCGTCGCGGACGAGCCTGTTTACTTCTTCGGTACTGAAAATAGTATTGTAGAGCGGATTCTCAGTTATGTTCTTACGAATCTTTATATTATTGAGCATCACCAGCATGATCCCGATACATTCGGTGAGGTTGCCGAAAGCGTCAAAAACAATTTTTTTCAGCAGCT
Source organism: Bacteroidales bacterium (assembly GCA_003152835.1). Classification (GTDB taxonomy): domain Bacteria; phylum Bacteroidota; class Bacteroidia; order Bacteroidales; family VadinHA17; genus LD21. The sequence continues at coordinate 26,557 of PMBC01000127.1, forward strand.
GAAGGTCCCGGTTATAGCCGGAGGGAAGGTTTGAGGTCAGCATTGCAATTTCGTTCGGCAGAGTCTGAATGATGTTTGATCTTCCGCGGATAAGTTCGAAAACATCCGGGTTCCTTTTCTGAGGCATAATACTCGATCCTGTAACATATTCATCAGGGAAATCAATAAACCTGAATTCGGCGCTCATAAAGAGGCATACATCCATCGAGAACCTTGATAGAGTCTGAGCAATTGACGCAAGAGCTGAAGCTATGGCCAGTTCCACCTTACCCCTGCTGAGACTGGCATATGCTGAATTGTAGAGAAGATCATCGAATTCCAGAAGTTCAGATGTGAGCTTCCTGTTAAGTGGCAATGTAGTTCCGAATCCGGCCGCTGTTCCAAGAGGATTTCTGTTGTTAAGAGCCCTCGCTGCAGAGAGCATGAGCATATCATCAGCGAGGCATTCGGCATATGATCCGAACCATAAGCCGAAAGATGAAACCATAGCCGGCTGCATGTGGGTATAACCGGGCAGAAGCACCTCACGATGCTGTTCGCTCAGGGCCTGAAGCCTTGAGAAGAGCTTCCCGATAAGAACGGCAAGCTTATCTGTCTCCTCTCTGGTATAAAGCCTGATGTCGACCAGCACCTGATCGTTCCGGGAACGGCCAGTATGGATTTTTTTACCGGTTGTGCCAAGGATTGATGACATTTCCTTCTCTATCTGGGAATGTATGTCTTCAACATCTTTTTCAATTACAAGGCTTCCCTCTTTATCCCAAACAAAAAGTGAATGAAGGGCTTTTAACAAGTCATTCTTCTCTTCGTCTGCAATCAGTCCGACGTCATTCAGCATGATAACGTGAGCCATTGATCCGATAATATCCCACTTTGTAAGTGAAAGATCTGTCGTCCTGTCTTTGCCTGCAGTGAATTCAATGATTGCAGGTTCCGGAGTTACTCCTTTTTCCCAAAGTTTCATACTAGTAAATTTTTATGCAGTAATTCAATTTCCTCATTTTTTTGTTGTTTTAAACCCCCATCCCAGCCTTCCCCCAGGGGGGAAGGTGATCATCATTTCCCCCTTGGGGGAAATAAGAAAGGGGGTTTTTAATAGCTGAAAAATATTGTTCTAGTATATTATCTTCCCTTGCTCTCCTCAACAATTGCCCTGTGAGCCATAAGTCTTATTGCATTGATCCTTATGAATCCCTTGCTGTCGGTCTGATCAAATCCTCCCTCAATATCCATGCTCGAGAGCTTTTTGTTGTACAATGAAGAAGGTGATTCACGCCCCTCAATAATTACATTCCCCTTGTAAAGACAGAGATGAACGCTGCCGTCGATGAGTTCCTGGCTCTTTTCTATTGCCGCCATCAGGAAATCCATTTCAGGACTGAACCAGAATCCGTTATAAATTATCTCGGCAAATTTCGGGGTAAGCATGTTTACCAGACGCATTACCTCACGGTCCATTGCGATTCCCTCAATATCCTTATGGGCGATATGGAGAACAGTCGCAGCCGGAGTTTCGTATACACCTCTTGACTTAATTCCCACAAACCTGTTCTCAACCATATCGAGTAGACCAATCCCGTTTTTCCCGGCAAGCTCATTCAGATAAACGTACATATCATAGGGGTCTTCTTTAGTGGTACCATCTTCCTTATTGACAACTTTTACAGGTAGCCCGTTTTTGAAGTGGATCACAATCCGGGTATCCTGATCGGGAGCATCCTGAGGCATGACCATTTTTTCGAGCATGCTTTTGTGAAGTGTGTACATAGGATCTTCAAGAACCCCTGCCTCATGGCTGATATGCATGAGGTTATCGTCTTCGCTGTAAGGCTTATCGATGCTGGCTTTAACAGGAATTTTCTTTTCAGAGGCATATTTCAGCAGATCTGTCCTGCCTTTGAACTGCGCAAGAAATTCCTTGTCTTTCCATGGTGAAATAACCTTGACACCCGGCATAAGGGCATAATAACATAGCTCAAACCTTACCTGGTCGTTGCCTTTACCTGTTGCGCCGTGGGCAACGGCTGAGGCACCTTCCGCCCTGGCAACTTCAATCTGTTTCTTTGCAATCAGCGGCCGGGCCAGAGCAGTACCAAGAAGGTACCTGTCTTCATAAATCGCATTTGCCATTATCGCTTTCAGAACATATTTCTCGACAAATTCCCGTTTCAGGTCAGCTATTATGACTTTTGATGCGCCAAGTAATAAAGCTTTTTTCCTGCACTCCTCGAAATTCTCGGCCTGGCCGACGTCACCTATAAAAGCTATCACCTCATACCCCTTTTCAATTAACCATTTAAGTATTACCGAAGTATCCAATCCTCCGCTATACGCCAATACAACTTTTTCTTTCATCTTATAAAATTTAACAGTTCACTATTATTGAATATTAATATCAGAAATTATTCTTTTTTATCTGCTCGTGCAATCCCGGCAGAATCATCTCGAGGCATGTATGCACCTGGCTATTTGAAATGCCTTCACGCGGAATTACAAGTATAGTATCATCTCCGGCTATAGTCCCGGCAATCTCAAACCTTGATGTATTATCAATATAAAATGCTGTATTGCTGGCATTTCCTGGAATAGTCTTGATTACAAGCAGTCCTTTTGCCTCAACGATCCCGCGTATTGCAGGAAGAACCTGCAGCTTGCCAGTTGCCGTGGACAAGTTGCCCGTATTATCAGGCAGAAAGTACTTGTAACCTCCCTTTCCGTCAGGAATACGTCCGGCCCCAAGCTGCCTTAAATTGCGAGACAGGGTCGCCTGGGTGCAGCTGATGCCTTTGCTTTTCAGCTTCTTCAGCAACACCTCATGCGACGATATCTCTTCTTCAGCGATTATTTTTTCAATCGCCATGAGTCTTTTTGTTTTTTGCATATTTATGCATTATTTTTGCAAATATATTCATTTTATAATAAAAACAAACTCCAAGTAAAAATTTATATTATTTTTGACCATCAAATCCGGCAGATGAAAGATGATTTAAAGAAAGTTATAATCCTGGGTTCTGGCGCCCTTAAAATTGGAGAGGCAGGCGAATTTGATTATTCGGGTTCACAGGCACTTAAGGCATTAAAAGAGGAAGGGATCAAAACTGTCCTGATAAATCCTAACATTGCGACCGTTCAGACCTCGGAGGAGTTAGCCGGAAGAATATATTTTCTTCCTGTTACCCCGTATTTTGTTGAAAAGGTTATTGAAAAGGAGAGGCCTGATGGCATACTACTTTCATTTGGCGGACAGACAGCTCTCAACTGCGGTACGGAACTTTATAAAAACGGGATATTTGAGAAATATAATGTCAGGGTGCTGGGAACACCGGTAACTGCCATAATGGATACTGAGGACAGGGAGCTGTTTGTAAAGAAGCTTAATGAAATCGATGTAAAGACTCCTCGAAGCATTGCGGTCAATGGCGTTGATGAAGCCATTAAAGCAGCAGAGAAACTGGGTTTTCCGATAATAATAAGGGCTGCATATTCCCTCGGAGGTCAGGGAAGCGGATTCGCATACGACACAGCCGAGTTAAAGAACCTTGCTGCCAGGGCATTTTCCTATACAAACCAGATACTTGTTGAAGAATCACTAAAAGGCTGGAAAGAGGTCGAATATGAAGTCGTAAGGGATAAATTCGATAATTGCATAACTGTCTGCAATATGGAGAACTTCGATCCGCTTGGCATTCATACAGGCGAAAGCATTGTTGTAGCTCCGTCACAAACCCTCACCAACAGCGAATATCATAAGCTGCGAGAACTCTCCATAAAGATTATAAGGCATATCGGGATTGTCGGAGAATGCAATGTACAGTATGCTCTTGCCCCTGATTCGGAGGACTATCGTGTGATTGAAGTCAATGCCCGGCTCTCACGTTCAAGCGCCCTCGCTTCAAAGGCAACAGGCTATCCGCTTGCCTTCGTGGCAGCAAAACTTGGTATCGGCTATGGCCTGCATGAACTTAAAAATTCGGTAACCAAAACCACCACTGCCTGCTTTGAACCTGCCCTCGATTATATTGTATGCAAGATACCGAGATGGGATCTTAATAAATTCGAGGGGGTCTCTCATGTCATAGGAAGCAGCATGAAGAGTGTCGGTGAGGTAATGTCGATAGGAAGAAATTTTGAGGAGGTCATCCAGAAGGGACTCAGAATGATAGGACAGGGAATGCATGGATTCACCGGCAACCGCGAGATCAAATCCGGGGATATTGAGAAAGAGCTGGCCGAGCCGACCGACATGAGGATATTCTCAATTGCCGAAGCACTCGAAAAGGGAATGTCCATTGACAGGATCAACGAACTCACCAAAATTGACAAATGGTTCCTCTTCAAGCTCAGGAATATTATCAAAATAAAAGATGAGCTGTGCAAATATAAAACCATTGAAAGTATTCCAACCAGTTTGCTTGCTCATTCTAAAATACACGGATTCAGTGACTTCCAGATTGCAAGACATGTACTTAAGTCAGGCCCGTCAGAAATCAATGAAGATCTCCTGAAGGTCAGGCAGAGAAGGAAAAACCTTGGCATTGTTCCCTGCGTCAAGCAAATCGACACCCTTGCGGCCGAGTACCCAGCTGTGACAAATTATCTTTACCTTACATACGGGGGAACCGAGAATGATATCGTGTATGAGAGGGACAGAAAATCAATAATAGTTCTTGGTTCAGGGGCTTACAGAATAGGTTCAAGCGTTGAATTTGACTGGTGTTCGGTAAATGCGATAGATACAATAAAGAAAGAGGGTTTCCGGTCAATAATGATCAACTATAATCCCGAAACCGTCAGCACCGATTATGATATATGCGACAGGCTCTACTTCGACGAGCTTACTTTCGAAAGAGTCCTTGATATAATTGACCTTGAGCACCCGGGAGGAGTAATTGTATCGGTAGGTGGACAAATACCGAACAACCTGGCAATGAGGCTTTTCAGGGAGAATGTTCCAGTACTGGGGACCTCACCGCTCTCTATCGACATGGCTGAGGACCGTCACAAATTCTCAAAAATGTGCGATAGCCTTTCAATAGACCAGCCCAGGTGGAAAGAGCTTTCGTCAATAGATGATATCTTTGAATTTGTTGATCGTATCGGTTTCCCGGTACTTATCAGGCCTTCATATGTTCTTTCAGGTGCGGCTATGAACGTCGTATCAAACAAAAATGAGCTTACACATTTTCTTGAACTCGCCGCACAGGTATCAAAACAATATCCGGTTGTGGTTTCCGAATTCATTGAAAACGCCAAGGAGATAGAGATAGATGCCGTTGCCAGGGAAGGTGAAATAATGGCATATGCCATCAGCGAGCATGTGGAATTTGCCGGTGTTCATTCCGGTGATGCAACAATTGTTTTCCCGCCTCAGAAGATCTATTTCGAAACTGTCAGGAGGATAAAACGAATATCAAGACAGATAGCTAAGGAGCTTAATATATCGGGTCCCTTCAATATCCAGTTCCTTGCGAGGGATAACGACATTAAAGTTATTGAGTGTAACCTGCGCGCCAGCCGGAGTATGCCATTCGTTTCCAAAGTCTTGAAAGCCAACCTGATAGAACTGGCAACAAAGGTAATGCTGGGAATACCTGTAAAAAAACTTGACAAATCGGTATTTGAACTTGATTATGTAGGGGTCAAAGCACCGCAGTTCAGCTTCTCCCGCCTTGCCAAAGCCGACCCAATTCTTGGCGTCGATATGTCATCGACAGGCGAGGTTGGCTGTATCGGAGAGGGTTTTTACGAGGCTATTCTGAAAGCCATGTTTTCTGTAGGGTACCGGGTACCGAAGAAAAGTATTCTTCTTTCCACTGGGCCTGCCCGTTCAAAGGTTGAACTTCTCAATAGTGCAAGGGCTCTGCGGGAGAGGGGACATAAACTTTATGCAACAAGGGGAACCCATCAGTTTCTTAAGAATGCAGGCGTTGAAGCGCATGTGGCTTACTGGCCGGATGAAAATAAATCGCCAAATACAATTGAGCTGATCAGATCGCGCGAAATTGACCTTGTCGTGAACATACCAAAGGACCTCAGCGCTTCGGAACTCGATAATGACTATACGATAAGAAGAGCCGCTGTCGATTTCAATGTTCCCCTCATTACGAATGCAAGGCTTGCAAGCGCGTTTATACTTGCCTTTTGCCGCATGAAAATGGATGACCTGGCCATTAAAAGCTGGGATGAGTATAAGTAGGTTGAAGGGGGTTGAAGATAGTTGAAGGGTTGAGAATTAATTACTTAAATCCCCTCCTGGGAGGGGAAGGGGTGGGTTTTTGGAAATAGCACACACCATAAAAACTCAGTGAGACTCCGTGGTTAAAAATCAATTTATATAATATTATAATAATGATAATCATCCGCAAAGCTAACCAGTCCGACGTGTCATCCATAGTCGATTTCCAGCTAAAAATGGCATGGGAGACAGAGCAGCTGACACTCGACCCTGAAACGGTAACAAAAGGCGTGAAAGCCGTTTTCGAGATACCTTCCCGCGGACAGTACTATGTGGCGGAAACTACCGGTAAGGTTGTTTCATCACTCCTGATAACATACGAGTGGAGCGACTGGAGAAATTGCAATGTATGGTGGTTCCAATCAGTTTATGTTGTCCCTGAATTCCGCAGGCAGGGCATTTTTCGGAAAATGTATATGCATGTCAGCGAGTTGTCTGAAGAACAGGGTATAGCCGGACTTCGCCTCTATGTCGAAACAAATAATGAGAGAGCCCGGAGGACCTATGAAGCTCTGGGAATGAGTTCCGAACATTATTCTTTCTACGAATGGATGAGGAAATGAGCGATGCAGTGGCTTCTACTTATATTTATCACACCTTATATATATCTACTCATCCGGATTTACAGAAGNNGGTTCTCCTTAAGAATCTTGCTGAACAGGATTACAACCCCTCCCTTTTCGAAGTCTTGATAATTGATGATAATTCGTCAGACAACACATTTATTGCTGCATCAGAATATAAAGGGATAAGAAATATTTATGTTGCAAAGAATACTGGTAAAGGAAAAAAATCTGCCATCAGGACCGGCGTGGCAGCCTCAACCGGAAACCTAATTATAACAACTGATGCGGATTGCAGGATGGGGCACAGCTGGTTGAAAACCATTGCCTCCTTTTATGAAGAAAATAAATCTGAAATGATAATATGCCCTGTTGAACTGGAAGGCGGAAAAGGTTTTTTCCAAAGGTTCCAGGAACTTGAATTTCTCAGCCTCCAGGGTATAACAGCAGGAACGGCATTCGCGGGGAGACCGGTAATGTGCAATGGGGCAAATCTGGCCTTCACCAAAGAAGCATATAACAGACACTCATTTGATCTTCACGATGAAATTATAAGCGGTGACGATGTGTTCCTCCTTCATGCCATAAAAAGTGAACCTGGAAATAAGATAATGTGGCTTGAATCTGATGAGGCCAGAGTAATTACGAATACTTCAGCTACAGTCTTGTCATTTTTACGCCAGAGATCAAGGTGGATATCAAAAGCCGGGGCATATAAAGACAGATATACAAGGATCCTGGGAATTGTAACATTTGTTACTATTCTGCTTCAGCTCTCATTATTGATTGCAGCGATCTTTAATACTGTTTTTCTGTGGGTATTAGTGGCTGCCTTTCTTTTAATATCTGTTCCGGACTATCTTATTTTACTAAACACGGCATCAAGGTATCGAAAAAAGAGCATCATGAATGTATTTATTCCTGGGCAGGTAATCTATCCTTTCTATGTGATGGCTGTTCTCATTTATTTCCTGGCTGCAAAGAAATAAATCACGCTCCTTCAGGGCTTAACAAATTACTTTACTAGTTCCCCATTTCTGAAAGGAACTTTATTCTGACCAGTCTTATCTCGTCCTCTTCAAACTCATTGCCAAGTTCTTTTATGGCATCTTCAAGGGAATCAGTTTCAGCTTCCTCCCTGAAAAATGCATAAATATCATGCTGCCGCTCCTCATCAACCATAGAGTCGATATAATAATCGAGGTTAAGCCTGGTACCTGAGTTTACTATCGCCTCAATCTCTGATAAAAGTTCACCCATTTCCAGTCCTTTTGCTTCAGCAATATCCTCGAGAGGCCGCTTCATATCGATGCTCTGGATTATATATACCTTTATTCCGGATTTATTTACAACCGACTTTACTACCATGTCGAGAGGTCTCAATATCTCTTTCTCTTCGACATATTTCTTAATAATCTCTATAAATTCCTGTCCGTAGCGTTGCGCTTTCCCTGCACCGACTCCTGAGATATTCTGCAGCTCATCAAGAGTTATCGGGTATTGAATTGCCATATCCTCAAGAGAAGGGTCCTGGAAGATCACAAAAGGAGGGACATCTTTTTGTTTTGATATTTTTTTGCGTAGGTCTTTAAGGATGCTGAAAAGCTCTTCATCGACAGTTGCCGTTTTCGCGCCAAATGCATTTTCCTCATCCGAGGTGTCGGCATAGTCGTGGTCCTCAGCCAGCATAAACGATTTAGGTTTTTCGATAAACTCCATCCCTTCCGGGGTGATTTTAAGAAGCCCATAGTTCTCAATATCCTTTGTGAGAAACTTTGCAATCAGGGCCTGTCTGATAACCATGTTCCAGTACTTTTCATCCTTTTCCTCACCAGCGCCGAAAAACTCAAGTTTATTATGCTTATATGATTTTATGGATGAAGTGACTTTGCCGGATAGAATATGAGCTATATGATCGGCTTTGAATTTTTCCTTAACAGCCAGTATAGTTTCAAGGACCAGCACCACAGATTCGCTTCCTTCGAATTGTGCTTTGGGGTGAAGGCAGTTATCGCAAGCCTCGCAATTCTCATTGGGGTACTCCTCGCCGAAATAATGAAGAAGGAGTTTTCTCCGGCAAACTGAAGATTCTGCATATGAGACTGTTTCAAGAAGCAGTTGCTTACCTATTTCCTGTTCTGCAATCGGCTTGCCCTGCATGAACTTTTCGAGCTTTACAATATCGTTGTAGGAATAATATGCAATGCAGTTCCCTTCTCCTCCGTCACGGCCTGCCCGGCCTGTCTCCTGATAGTAGCCTTCGAGGCTTTTAGGAATGTCGTAATGGATCACGAACCTGACATCAGGTTTATCTATTCCCATTCCAAAAGCGATCGTTGCAACTATGACATCGGCCTCTTCCATCAGGAACTTGTCCTGGTTCATGGTGCGGGTAGCAGAGTCCATTCCGGCATGATAGGGAAGAGCCTTGATGCCGTTAACTTTAAGCACCTCAGCTATCTCTTCAACCTTTTTTCTGCTAAGACAATAAATTATACCCGATTTACCGGAATTGTTCTTTATATATTTAATTATCTCTTTTGTGACATCCTGCTTTGATTTTACCTCATAATAAAGATTCGGCCTGTTGAATGACGATTTGAAGACACCGGCATCAAGGATACCGAGGTTTTTCTGGATATCATGCTGGACCTTAGGTGTGGCAGTAGCAGTGAGAGCAATTATCGGAGATCTCCCTATTGTATCAATGATCGGCCTTATGCGCCTGTATTCCGGCCTGAAATCATGTCCCCATTCTGAAATGCAGTGAGCTTCATCAATAGCATAAAATGAGATTTTGATGGTTTTCAGGAATTCAATATTCTCCTCCTTTGTCAGCGATTCGGGTGCAACATAGAGAAGCTTCGCCTGCTGTTCGAGGACATCCTTTTTTACCCGTATTATCTCAGTCTTGGTAAGAGAGGAATTCAGGAAGTGAGCGACATCGTCATTTGTGCTGAAGTTGCGCATTGCATCAACCTGGTTCTTCATGAGGGCTATAAGTGGGGAAATTACAATTGCGGTTCCCTCTCCCATCACTGCAGGAAGCTGATAGCAGAGCGATTTACCTCCGCCTGTTGGCATGAGGACAAAAGTATCCTTTCCGGCAATGACATTCTTGATTATATCCTCCTGATTCCCCTTGAAGGTATCAAAACCAAAATACTTCTTCAAGTAATCATGTATGGTCGAATCGCTTAACATTTTTCCCCGGCATTACCTTGTCGGAAGGGTATTAAATGCTCTACTTATGTAAGAGTTAATCTAAATTAAGAAATTTCTTTATCATTTAACAGTTTTAACCAATAATTAACAAAAATGTTTCTTATTCCGTCCACTTAACGTTTTGTTCATCTTGTTTTGCATGATAAGATTCATCATCTTTACACGCTGAATTTTTTACACTCCGGAGATGGCGTTAAAATGGAAGAAAGGTGGCAAGGGTGATGGCGAGATGTCTTTTCTCGAACATCTTGAAGAGCTAAGGTGGCACATCATCCGTTCACTGCTGGCTATAGTGATCATGATGATAATTGCCTTCTGTTTTAAAAATGTGCTTTTTAATGATATCGTTCTGGCTCCAAAAAATGCGACCTTTATTACCAACAGGCTGCTTTGCGAGTTCGGGCACTATTTAGCACTGCACATAAATCTAAAAAATCCTGACGTTTTGTGCATTAATACAAAACCAGTAAACCTGATAAGCATTAAAATGGCAGGACAGCTTACCACTCATATTACTGTAGCCATGGTTGCAGGACTTATTCTTGCATTTCCGGTTATTATACGTGAATTCTGGATGTTTTTCAAACCAGCTCTCCATTCGAATGAAGCAAAACATGCCCGGGGTGCTGTTCTTGCCTCATCTTTGCTTTTTTTCACTGGTGTCCTCTTTGGATATTTCCTGCTTGCGCCTCTTTCAATATATTTCCTTACCTCTTACCAGATAAGCTCCGATGTGGTTAACCAGATAAATGTCAGATCATTTATTGGTACTCTGACTTCAATCTGCCTGGCAACGGGTGTTGTATTTGAGCTGCCGATTGTTGCATTTTTCCTTACCAAAATCGGAATCATCACACCCGCTTTCATGAGAAAATACAGAAAGCATGCGATCGTCGTCATTTTTATTGTAGCTGCAATAATAACCCCGCCTGATGTTTTTTCCCAGACACTTGTTGCAATACCGCTTCTTATTCTATATGAAGTAAGCATTTTTATCTCTGCAAGGGTAATGAAGCAGAAAGCGAAAGAGCATAATACATTCATGGATGATGAATCCTCAGCAAAAACTGAAACAACTACATCATAAAACCTGCCATGAAATTACATACCGATAACCTTGTAAAGAAGTACCGCAACCGTACTGTTGTCGACCATGTGTCAGTTGAGGTAGAACAGGGAGAGATTGTTGGATTGCTGGGACCCAATGGTGCCGGTAAAACAACAACATTTTATATGATCGTAGGCCTTATTAAGCCAAGGGAAGGGAGGATTTTCCTTGACGACGAAGAGATAACGACACTTCCTGTATATATGCGTGCCCGGAAGGGAATTGGTTACCTTGCACAGGAAGCCTCCGTATTCAGGAACCTGTCGGTGGAGGATAACCTGAAGGCAGTTCTTGAGATGTCGGGGTTTCCAAAATCTGAACAGGTTGAACGACTCGAATTGCTTCTTCAGGAGTTTGGGCTGCAGAAGATAAGGAAGAGCAAGGGGAACCTGCTTTCAGGAGGAGAAAGAAGGCGTACTGAAATTGCACGTGCGCTGGCCCTGAAACCAAATTTCATCCTTCTCGACGAACCATTTGCCGGTGTAGACCCAATTGCAGTCGAAGATATCCAGAGTATAGTCTCCCACCTGAGAAGTAAAAATATCGGTATCCTGATCACCGATCATAATGTCCATGAAACNNAAGAACTTCGAGCTCCGCAGGTAACCTCCCCTATTTGTTAAAATAATATTTTTCTGTACTTTTGCACCGGTTTTATGCGGATGTGTCGTAATTGGTAGCCGAGCAAGACTTAGGATCTTGTGTCTTAATGACGTGGGGGTTCGAGTCCCTTCATCCGCACAAATATGATAAACCGCCTTTAACCCCCTGATGGTGCATCTGGCGGTTTTTAAATGCTGTAAACTGTTAATAATGAAAATTACAAGAGAAAACATCAACGAACTAAATGCTGTTCTGAAAGTAAAGGTTGAAAAAACTGATTATGAGGAGAAAGTCGAGAATGTCCTGAAAGACTATCGCAAGAAGGCTACTATAAAGGGATTCCGTCCTGGCATGGTACCAATAGGCCTGGTTAAAAAGATGTACGGCAGAGCTGTAAAAATTGATGAGATCAACAAATGCGTTACTGAGAATATTCAGAAGTACCTCACAGATGAGAAGATTGAGATCCTTGGTGATCCGCTGGCAAAAACCGATGAGCAGGAGAATATCGATTTTGATGCCCGCGATGAATTTGATTTTTCGTTTGAACTGGGACTGACTCCGTCAATCGAGCTCGGCATAAGCCAGAAAAACAAAGTCCCCTTTTACAGTATCGCCATCGACGAAAAAATGAAAAACGACTATATTAGCAATTATACCCGTCGTTACGGCGAATTAAGTAAAGCTGAAGTGACAAAGGAAAAGGATATTCTTAAAGGGAAAATAGAAGCCCTGGATAATAATGGCTCCCTGGTTGCTGATGGCCCTGCTAACGATTTCTCATCACTGGCTGTTGACATTATCAAGGACGAAGAGATAAAGAAATCATTTATTGGCCTTAAGGTGAACGAATCGGTTGATTTCGATATTAAAAAAGCCTTTCCGAATGACAATGAAATTGCCGGGCTGTTAAAAAAGAAAAAGGAAGAGGTGGAAGGAATCGAAGGCAATTTCAGATTTACCGTATCAGAGATAACAAGATTTCATCCTGCAGAGATCGGTAAAGAGCTATTTGATAAAATATATGGCGAAGGTGTCGTAAACAATGAGGAAGAATTTGCCACAAAGATCGAAGGAGAGATTGCAGCCAGCCTTAAAACTGAAAGCGACTTTAAACTTATGCAGGATATCAAAAAGCTGACTATTGATAAGACTGATTTTCAATTGCCCGACGATTTCCTCAAAAGATGGCTTCTGAAGGTAAATGAAAAAACCACTGCAGAACAGATCGACAAGGAGTTTGATAGTTTCAGGAGCGATCTTAAATGGCAGCTTATTAAAAATAAGGTCGCAAAAGAGAACGAGATAAAGATAACCGGGGAGGAGCTGCAGAAGGAAGCTGAAAACATCACAAGGATCCAGTTCCGCCAGTATGGCCTCTTTTATGCAACTGATGAGCAGATCGCAAATTATGGAAAAGAGACCCTTAAAAGAGAGGAAGATGCAAAAAGGATTGCAGATAAAATTCTCGACGATAAGGTTATCGGAATTCTGAAAGATGTTGTAAAAATCGAGGAAAAAAGCGTTACAGCGGAGGAATTCAATAAGCTTTTTGAATAGAAATCAACACTTTAGATGATAAATTTAATTTTTATATCTTTGTTTTCTCATATAAAAAAGATTTAAAATGAATATAGGTAACGATTTTGGTAAATATGCAAGAAGCAGGCATGGCATAAGCAGCCTTGCCCTTCATAGGTATGCATCAGCATCTGATAGCTATATATCTCCAACAATTATTGAAGAAAGACAGCTGAACGTTGCATCAATGGATGTTTTTTCCCGTCTTATGATGGACAGGATTATCTTTCTCGGCCTGCCCATTGACGATTATGTGGCTAATATCATTCAGGCACAGCTCCTGTATCTCGATTCATCTGATCCCGGCAAGGATATACAGATCTATTTTAACACCCCCGGAGGATCAGTAAATGCCGGACTTGGAATATACGATACAATGCAGTATATATCAGCAGATATTGCCACGATATGTACTGGTATGGCTGCCTCAATGGGAGCAGTTCTTCTTACAGCAGGCAAAAAGGGTAAAAGATCTGCCCTGAAACATTCGCGGATTATGATACATCAGCCGGCAGGTGGATTTGAGGGCCAGGCTTCTGATATAGAGATCCAGGCTCGTGAAATTGTAAAGCTTAAAAAAGAGCTTTACGAGATAATCGCATTCCACTCAGGAAACTCTGTTGAAAAAGTTGAAAAAGACTCTGACAGGGATTACTGGATGACATCACAGGAAGCAAAGGATTACGGAATGATTGATGAGATCCTTCAAAAAAACGACCATTAGTACAAAATGGATAAATGTTCATTCTGCGGCAGAACTAAGAAGGAGGCCAACCTCCTGATTGCAGGGCTCGAAGGACATATCTGCGACCATTGTATCGAGCAGGCTTACTCTATTATGAATGAGGAGCTTGTATCAAAGAAGAATATCTCATTCGATACTATAAATCTCCTTAAGCCGGCCGAAATAAAAGACTTCCTCGATCAGTATGTCATTGGTCAGGATATGGCCAAAAAGATCATATCCGTGGCTGTCTATAACCATTACAAAAGGCTTATGCAAAAGCCTGATGCAGATGACATTGAAATTGAAAAATCCAATATAATCCTTGTCGGAGAAACAGGCACGGGAAAGACTCTTCTGGCCAGGACAGTCGCAAAAATGCTTCATGTCCCCTTTACAATTGTCGATGCCACCGTGCTTACCGAAGCAGGATACGTGGGTGAGGATATCGAAAGCCTTCTGACACGATTGCTTCAGAATGCCGATTACGATGTAAAGGCAGCCGAAAAAGGAATCGTTTTTATTGATGAGATCGACAAGATCGCCAGGAAAGGCGACAACCCCTCCATCACCAGGGATGTATCGGGAGAGGGAGTCCAGCAGGGACTGCTGAAGTTGCTGGAAGGCTCAATAGTAAATGTTCCCCCGCAGGGTGGCCGCAAGCATCCCGAACAGAAAATGATCCCCGTTGATACAAAAAACGTTCTTTTCATTTGCGGCGGAGCCTTTGAAGGAATTGAAAAGAAAATAGCGCAGCGGCTTAATACCCAGATTGTCGGCTATGGCGCATCCAAAATTAGGGATAAGGTCGATAAGGATAATCTCCTTAAATACATTGCACCTCAGGACCTCAGGGCATACGGACTGATTCCTGAGATTATCGGCAGGCTTCCCGTTGTGACACATCTGGATCCGCTTGACAAGAAAGCTTTGAGAGCAATCCTGACCGAGCCTAAGAATGCACTGGTAAAACAATACATCAAGCTCTTCAAAATGGATAACATCGAGCTCACATTTGCCGATGGAGTTCTTGAGTATATTGTCGACAAAGCCACTGAATTCAAGCTTGGAGCCAGAGGACTGAGATCCATTTGCGAAGCCATAATGCTTGATGCAATGTTCGAGATGCCGTCTCTCGGCAAGGATGATCTGATGATAACCATTGATTACGCGGCGCACAAGCTGGAACACATAGACATGAAGGTGCTTAAAGTATCATAATAAAAGAGAGGCTGAAATTTCAGCCTCTCTTTTATTTATCAGCACCCGTTTCCCTGAAGGATAATTAAGGTTAATGGAAAAAATCTTTTTATCTGACCATTCCCCTGTATTTGTGCTTCAGGGTTATTTGTTTTGTTTCATCTCCTTTCGTTACCGTGGCAACCGCGTCGCAATTTCCGGTACCATAATCGAGCTGAACACTCTCTTTGCCTTCTCGTTCAATATTTACCACCCCGCTTACAATGAACTTGCATGCACAGGTCCAGTGCAATGCAGTTGTAATAGTATTTGTATAGGCAACATTGTTTATTGTAACGCCACTGGAAGTCCCTGTTATGAGGACTTCATCATCCCAAATGTTTTTGGTGTCAAAACCGGCTATCCATTCCCGCTGGTGGTCGACTGAACGTTCAATAACGCTGCCATCGGGAAGGGTAAGCTTGCCATCAGCAAGTTTAACGCTGAAAACCATATTCTGGTTGCTGTTATATCCCAGGCTCTCAATAGTTTTAGTGCCTTCAACCTTGATGCCGTTGAAGAAATAATTATCAAAGGTGATAGTCCTGACAGAGCCTGTTGTCTTTCTTGGTCCTGTAACAACTATTACAATCTTACCCGATCTGGTATTATCGTAAAATCCTGTGCAGCCAGATCCATAATTGATGGTTATGGTCTTGGGCCAGACTGCATCCGTGGGGTGATCAATGGTAACTGACGGACATGAATCCGACACTACAGAGGATTTGCCATAAATACCGTCCTGGTAATTGGAAAGGGTAATATCAGCAACATCAACAGTATTTGAAATATCTTCAAATACTGCATCGCCGACAGCATTGTCATCAGCAACATTTTCACTTGCCTGATCAAGTCCGGACTGCTTATTACATGACAAAAGAGAAAAAATTGTAAAGGCTGTAAACATTAAAATAGCTTTGGTTTTCATTTTATTGTTTTTAAGTAAGTAATTCCGATTAACAACCATTTAGATGCGGACTACTTAAAAAGGTTTAAAATGAAATCAAAAAAATATCTGAAGGATATAAGTTACTACATCTTTGAGTTACTTAGTGCCAACCTTTGAGCGCATTTGTGGTTAATTTTTTTACCAAGAAGGGTCACGAAGGCATCACAAAGGAACTCAAAGTAAAAAGTGCTGATGGTTTGTCAATGAACATCAGGTTCTCCTTCCATATATTACATACGTATAAAGGATTCTGTCAGGCTCACTAGCCTTAAAGTCCTCCCTTTCGATTACTTTCCAGATCTTTGGATCTATCTCAGGGAAGAAAACGTCGGCTGGGGTCTTTTTGTGTACGTGGGTTATGTAAAGCCTGTCGGCAAGCGGCATGAATTGCCTGTAAATGCTCGCGCCTCCTATTATAAACGCCTCCTCATCTTTTTTGCATTTTGAAGCGGCATCAGTTATTGAAGCTGCCGATTCAGCTCCTTCAAACTCTTCTCCCGGAATGTCAGTGATTACAATATTCCTTCTCCCCGTAAGCGGTTTCCGCGGAAGCGATTGCCATGTTCTGCGACCCATTATAACTGTTTTGCCGGTTGTAAGTCTCTTGAACCTCTTCATATCTTCCGGCAGGTGCCAAAGAAGATCATTCCCTTTGCCAATGCCAAGGTCTTCCGAAACAGCAACTATAATTGATATCATCCTGATAAATATTAAACTGAAATGTCTCCCTTTATATGCGAATGTGCAATATAATTTTCAAGGCTGAAATCCTCATACCTGAACTTCAGGATATCATTAACCTCCGGATTAATGATCATTGCCGGCAGCGGATACGGCTCCCTGGTAAGCTGAAGTTTAACCTGCTCCAGATGATTCAGGTAAATATGGGCGTCACCCAGAGTATGGACAAAATCTCCGGGCTTTAATCCCGTCACCTGGGCGACCATCATTGTAAGAAGCGCGTAGGATGCAATATTGAATGGTATCCCGATGAAGATATCACAGCTGCGCTGGTAAAGCTGGCACGATAATCTACCTTCTGCCACATAAAACTGGAACATCACATGGCAGGGCGGAAGGGCCATCCTTTCAATCTCCCCTGCATTCCAGGCACTTACTATGATCCGCCTCGAGTCGGGCGATATTTTAATAGCATTGATCGCCTCTGTCAGCTGGTCAATTTTCCTTCCATCGGCCGCCGGCCATGAACGCCACTGGTAGCCATATACCGGACCCAGATTCCCGTCTTTATCGGCCCATTCATCCCATATCCTTACGCCATTTTCATTAAGATAACTGATATTTGTATCACCGGAAATGAACCAGAGCAATTCATGAATTATCGATTTCAGGTGAAGCTTCTTGGTGGTCAGAAGCGGAAAACCCTTCTGGAGGTTAAACCGCATCTGGTAGCCGAAAACACTTATTGTCCCAGTGCCTGTCCGGTCCCTCTTTTCCGTGCCGTTCTTTAAGACATGATCAAGAAGATCAAGGTACTGCTTCATCCCTTTACTGGTAAAATTTATTGTTTCGGTATTATCCTTGCTACCCAGCCGCCACCAGGAGCAAGTAATATTTTCATCTTGTCGCCTGATTTCACATCGGTTTTAAGATGCTTATAATCCTGGGCATATTTGTCAGCATTGATCCCATCGCGGAAAACTTCCATGGTGTAATCTCCGGCAGGAAGAAATGACAGATTCAGCTCAAGTTCACGCCTGGTCCAGTCTGTAAGGGATCCCACAAACCACTCCTTACCGGATCTCCTTGCAAGAAGAATGTAATCTCCGACTTTTGCGTCGAGAACCTTAATGTCGTCCCAAACAACAGGTACTTTTACAATGAAATCGGTGCATTCCTGTTCCTTCATGTAGTTCGAAGGCGAATCGGCAAGCATCTGCAACGGGCTTTCATATATCACATACAATGCCATCTGATGGACTCTTGTACCCTGGCTTGCAGGTCGCATAAAGACCGGGTTGAAGTTGCTTCTCTCCATGTTTACCATTGCACCAGGAGTGTAATCCATAGGACCTGCAACCATTCTTGTAAAGGGGAGAGTTACGTCGTGTTCTGGAGTGATATCCTTGCTCCATTTGTCATTCTCGAGCCCCTTAACTCCTTCCCTGGTAAGGGCATTGGGGTATGTTCTGCCGAGCCCGTCAGGTTTATATGCGCCATGAAAATCAATAAGCAAGTGATGTTCAGCTGTTTTCCTGGCAGCTTCGTAGTAGAAATTAACGACTTTCTGATCGTCCCTCTGCATGAAATCGACCTTAACTCCTTTTACACCCCACTTCTCATACTGGGCAAGGGCTTCATCAATCTTATCCCAGAGACCTTTCCATACAACCCACAGGATTATGCCGACGTTTTTGCTCTGTCCATATCTTACCAGCTCCTCGACATTTATGGAAGGCACCTGTTCAAGTACATTTCCGAGCTTGTACCATCCTTCATCAAGAACTACATACTCTATCCCGTTTTTTGAAGCAAAATCGATATAATATTTATAAGTGTCATTNNTACACCAGGTCGCTTTCCACCAGCTGCCCGTCATTCCCGGTGATGATAAATACTCTCCATGGGAAGCTTCTTGTTCCCTGGGTCTTTGCGATATAATCCCTGGTAGCCGTAACAGCAATATTGCGGTCATTTAATGCCTTTTCTGTTTCAGGATATGCCGGGTGGACCCCGGTCAGCTTTCCCGAACCAGCACCTCTGAGCCACATTCCGGGATAATCTTCTATATCGGACTCTGTGATGAGGACATCAGTTCCATTTGCCTTGAATAGAGCCGGGAGGCTGGCGAGATGCTTTTGTACTATTGTATCGAGGGATGCATAAAGAAATAATCTTTCATTATGCGACATGAAGCTATCTTCCAGCGGGTACCACGAGAAGGAGCCTTGCGGGAAACTTATATCCGTTATTTCGTTTTTGATTATTAATTCTTCTTTCAGTGCCGTTTCAAACCTGTAGGCAACGCCATCATTGTATGCTCTGAACTGAACGGACAGACCCGATTTAAAGGTTATCAGGAGAGTGTTGCAGTTGTCAGTCACAGATGATCTTTTGTATGCGACAACTGGGATGATTGACTGGTTGATGGTTCCCGTGACAGCTTTCATGACAATTTCGTTCATGCCCAGTACTTTACTATCTCCAAGTACCATCCCGGCCTTTACTGAGGAAATGATCTCCCTGCCTTCAAAGGTGGCCGACCATTCGAGGTTTTTCCCTGCGGTTACGGTCATTATAATCTTCCCGTCGGGGGAACTTAGCTTATATTCTTTTGCATTAGAGTAACATGCTGCAAACAATAAAAATAAAATCCCCAAAAATGTTCGTTTCATAATAAAATATTTATGTTCTGATTTAACAACTTGTTTAAAAAGGAATTTTCAGCGAAAGGTGAATAGTTTAGCTCGCAGCAGAAACTCACTCGTTTTTCTTTTTTCTCTTCTCGATCTCGTCCCTTATGGATGCTGCCCGTTCATAATCTTCCGTTTTCACAGCTTCATCAATCATCTTATAAAGCTCTTCGTCGCTCAGTGAGCTGTATTTGGCGTTAAGTTCGTTAAGATTTCCTGAGTCACTTGTCGAAACCAGTTCTGTATCAGAAGGAGTGTTGGTAAGCTGGGCCTTTTCAAGAATATCATTATCAATATAGATCGGACACCCGAACCTGAGGGCAATGGCAACAGCATCAGATGTCCTGCTGTCTATGGAATACTCCTTTTCACCATTATTGCACACTATTTTTGAAAAAAAGACTCCCTCTTCAAGCTTATAGATCGTTACCTCGATAACTGCTATATTGAACTGATCGGCGATTTTCTTAATAAGATCATGAGTCAGAGGCCGCGGTGGTTCAAAATTTTCAAGCTTTATAACAATTGCCTGAGCCTCAAAACCTCCGATTATAATAGGTATTCTCCTTTCCCCGTTTTCTTCAATCAGAAGCAGGGCATAAGCTCCGGATTGAGTCTGGCTGTAAGAGATCCCCATCACCTTTAGCTTGATCCTCTTCATAACAATTATTAAAATAACGGTAATATATCTATAATCATCTCTGTTCAGACAAATATATAGATAATAGAAGTAACTCTCCGGTCCCGCATTTGCTTTTTTTTCAACATTTATAAACCCGGATAATGCTCATCAGCCGGTTAGCCGGCACATTCCAATAATTGACCGTTATCAGTCCCTGCTGGTTCATCCTGAATTAAAAAATTATATGGTTTGATTTGAAAATAATCTATTTTGTATATCTTTGCAGTCCAAATTTGAATATCCGGCCGGGGCTTTTAGAAGATACCTAATCAAATGATCAGATACGCCTCACGGAGTAACCTAATAAAGAAAAGGGATGTACGCAATCGTAGAAATTGCTGGTCAGCAGTTTAAAGTAGAAGAAGGCAAGAAGATTTTTGTTCATCGTCTAAAGGTAGAGGATGGGAAACAGATTGATTTTGATAAAGTTCTTTTAATTGAAGAAGAAGGCAAGATAACAATCGGGGAACCTGTTGTGAAGGATGCTAAAGTTGAAGGGAAAGTCATTAACCAGGTAAGAGGCGACAAAGTCATTGTATTCAAGAAGAAAAGGAAAAAAGGATACAGGGTTAAAAATGGTCATCGCCAGAACTTCACCCAGGTCGAAATAGTAAGTATCAACGGCAAAACGACGCCGAAGAAACAGGCAGCAAAAAAAGTAGCTGCTGAAGCACCTGCTGCAGAGACTGTTGCTGAGAAAAAAGCTGAAACGAAAAAACCAGCTGCAAAGAAGGCAGAAACCAAAAAGCCTGAAACTAAAAAAGCAGCTGATAAGAAGTCTGCAGCTAAGAAAACAGAAGCAAAAAAACCCGCTAAGGGGAAAAAATAAAATTCAGAAATCCAGGAAATTTAATATAGTTTATCATGGCACACAAGAAAGGAGCAGGCAGCTCACGTAACGGTCGCGATTCACAGAGCAAACGCCTCGGCGTGAAACTCTTCGGCGGTCAGACTGCCAAAGCAGGCAACATCATAGTTCGCCAGAGAGGTACAAAGCACAATCCGGGTCTGAATGTAGGACTGGGAAAAGACCATACACTTTTTGCCCTCGCTGACGGTGAAGTGGAATTCAGAAAAAGAAAAGATAACAGGAGTTACGTATCGGTTAAACCGGTAAGCGAATAACTATAATCTGAAAGGAAGATAACTCCCGTAATACTTTTCTCATTAAGAAAATTATTTTCGGGAGTTTTTTAATATTTTTACAGCGGGCTGATCCGGCCTGCTTTTTTATTTAAAATACTTATCATGCTTACAATTAACCTAATCCGCGAAAAAAGAGATTTCATAATTGAACGTCTTCAGGTCAAGAATTTTGATGCAGCAGAGATCCTCGATAAAATTATTTCCCTTGACACGACACGCCGCGAAATACAGACGAAAACCGACACGATGCAGGGTGAAATGAACAGGGTCTCAAAAGAGATCGGTTCTCTGATGAAGGATGGGAAAAAGAAAGAAGCAGAAGAAGCCAAAGAGAAGACATATAAACTCAAGGATGATATTAGAGCTCTTTCTGAAAAGCTTGCCCCTATCGATATTGAGCTGAAAAATGAGATCGTAAAACTGCCGAATCTTCCTCATGAATCTGTTGCCCCCGGACACGGAGCAGAAGATAATGTGAAGGTAAAGGAGGGTGGAAAGATACCCATATTGCCTGAATCGGCTCTCCCACACTGGGATCTGATAAAAAAATATGACATTATTGATTTCGACCTCGGGATAAAACTGACCGGAGCCGGATTCCCGGTTTATAAAGGCAAAGGGGCCAAGCTGGAAAGATCCCTGATCAATTTCTTTCTCGACGAGGGAGAAAAAGCCGGTTACCGGGAGATAATGCCGCCAATAATGGTAAATGAGGATTCAGGTTTCGGCACCGGGCAGCTGCCCGATAAGGAGGGACAGATGTACCATGCCGGACTTGATAACTTCTACCTCATCCCTACAGCTGAAGTTCCCGTAACCAATATTTACAGGGATGTTATCCTTAATGCTGAAGATCTTCCTGTTAAAAATATGGCATATACGCCATGCTTCAGGAGGGAAGCCGGTTCGTGGGGCGCCCATGTAAGGGGCCTCAACAGGCTTCATCAGTTCGATAAGGTCGAGATTGTCAGGATTGCCCATCCTGATCATTCATATGAATCGCTTGAGGAGATGGTTACCCATGTTGAAGGACTCATTTCCAAACTGGGACTTCCTTATCGTATACTGAGACTTTGCGGAGGAGATATGTCATTCACCTCTGCTCTCACCTATGACTTTGAGGTTTGGTCTGCTGCCCAGAAACGATGGCTTGAAGTGAGCTCAACGTCCAATTTTGAATCATTCCAGTCCAACAGGCTGAAATGCAGGTTTAAGGAAAAAGGCGATAAGCAGACCCGGCTTGCACATACGCTGAATGGCAGCGCACTTGCCCTGCCAAGAATAGTCGCTGCAATCCTCGAAAATAACCAGACTGAATCAGGAATAAAAATCCCCTCAGTGTTGGTTCCTTATACTGGCTTTGATATAATTAATTAAAAGATGCCCCCCTGCCCCCCTGAAGGGGGGTTAATTCAGTTCTGATAACTTAATATCAATGTACTATTTAGCCCCCCTTCAGGGGGGTGTGGGGGGCCAAAAATAATATGGATAAGTCCCGACGATCATATATATATGCCGGATTGGCAATCCTCTTCTGGTCGACAATTCCGACGGCATTCAAAATCTGCCTTAAGGAGCTCGGTATTCTCCAGATGCTTACTTTAGCTTCACTTGTTTCGACAATTGTGCTTTTTATTATCCTGGCTGCCGGCAGAAAAGTTAAACTTCTCAGGGACAGCACAGGAAAAGAAATTCTCAGTTCCGCGCTGCTTGGGCTCATAAATCCATTTATATATTACCTGATACTCCTTCGGGCTTACCAGCTCCTTCCGGCACAGGTTGCACAACCTCTGAACATGATCTGGCCGATAATTCTTGTTTTCCTTTCGGTACCCCTGCTTGGCCAGAAAATAGGGCTTAAAAGCTATATTGCCCTTTTCATAAGCTTTGCAGGCGTTTTTATTATCTCTTCACAGGGCAATCTTTTCGGACATATGCATGCAGATATCAGGGGTGTCCTTCTCGCTACCGGCAGCTCAGTGTTCTGGGCTTTCTACTTTATCCTGAATGTCAGGGACAAGAGGGAAGAAACGATTAAGCTGTTTTTGAATTTCCTGTTTGGCACAATTTACCTGGTGGCTGCCCTGCTCATTACCGGAAAATGGAATTTAGAAGGATCATCCATCAAGGGTATCATTCCGGCAGTATATATTGGAATATTTGAAATGGGAATTACTTTCTGGTTCTGGCTGAAAGCCCTTCAGATGGCATCATCCACCGATAAAGTAAGCAACCTTGTATATATTGCTCCTTTCCTTTCGCTGGTTTTTGTACACTTTATTCTCCATGAACCCGTTTATTATACAACTCCGGCCGGACTGGTTCTGATAATTTCCGGTATATGGATTCAGAACATCAAAACCCGGAGATCATAAATTATTATCTTTGAAGTTGTTTATTGGAGTTAAGTCAGAACCATTTATGAAAAGAATTATATTCATCTTTGTGACCCTGATGCTGATATCAGGATCATGTAAAAAAACAGAACCTATAGCTGATGCCACGGTAACTGCTGCGCAGGCAAGGGATACATTATTTCTTATAATGAAGCAGTGGTACTACTGGTATAACATGCCGTCAGTCACGTCCATCACTTCAGACATTAAAAATAACTATCCGGATCCCTATAAGCTTCTTGAAGCCATGAGGTATAAGACGCTTGACAAATGGAGCTTTGTGGCAGATTATGATGAGTTTAATGCCGAGATGGCAGGAACTTTCGTGGGGCATGGCATCAGGATAGGTCTCGATACTGACTCTCTTGCGCGAATAGCAATGATTTATAACAACTCGCCATTGCATGCAAGCGGGGTCCGGCGCGGCTGGATAGTAAAAAAAGTAAATGGAACAGATCTTGCACTGGCGTTGAAAACAAATGACACAGCCGCATATAACAACGCATTAGGTCCGTCCATTGCCGGAAGGATAAATACATTCCTTTTTAAGAAGCCTGATGGCAGGGATACTACTATTACTTCAGCAAAATCAAGTTTTACAATTAATACTGTGTTGGTTTGTGATACCCTTCATCTCAAAACAGGAGCAATAGCAGGGCACTTAGTATTCGAATCGTTCATCGACCCGTCTGAGGCCGAGCTTGCAACGGCATTCGCCTATTTTAAAGCAAGGAATGTTACAAAGTTCATACTTGACTTAAGATATAATGGAGGAGGATATCTTTATATTGCACAGGAACTTGCAAGTTATCTTGGAGGAAATGTCACTGCAGGAACAACATTTGCAAAATTAACTTATAACAACAAGGTGCAGTCGGTAGTCGAGGCCAATCCCCTTAACAAAACTGTCTATTATTTTGCCCAAACTAGTTCTTCCATAAACCTTTCAGAAGTGGTAGTAATTACCACTCGGCTTACAGCTTCTGCAAGCGAAGCTGTAATGAATGGCCTTAACCCTCATGTGAATATTGTAAGTGTAGGTGATACCACAAATGGTAAGCCCGTCGGTATGAATGGCTGGTCATGCGGCAATAAATACTGGTTCTGGCCTATTACCTTTAAAACTGTGAATTCAGCAAATGCAGGTGAATATTTCGATGGGATTGCACCGGATAAGATTGCAACCGATGATATCACACATGATTTCAGCGACAGAAATGAAAAATGCCTGAAAGAAGCGATACTCTACCTTGAAACCGGGGCATTTTCTTCAGGCAAGGGAGCAGAAGAATTCAGCCGATTCGCAAATTTTGGTGAAAAACCTGCATGGATGAACAACACATTCGTCCTTGAAAAGTAAGGACTTACTATAATTCTGAAAGTTGAAGGGAAAACCAAAAGAGAGGATTATCCTGGGAATTGACCCTGGTTCAAATGTAACCGGATATGGATTAATCAAGGTTTCCTGCAATAAACCCGAACTCATTGCTATCGGGGTAATAGACCTCTCCAAATCCGGTGATCATTATATAAAACTGAAACATATCTTCGACAGGATTACCGGGATAATTGATGAATATCACCCCGATGAGATGGCAATTGAAGCGCCCTTTTATGGGAAAAATGTTCAATCCATGCTTAAGCTGGGGAGAGCACAGGGAGCTGCAATTTCAGCGGCTTTGTCGCGTTCCATGCCTATATTTGAATATGCACCGCGAAAAATTAAAATGTCGATAACCGGACAGGGAGCTGCTTCAAAGGAACAGGTTGCCGCAATGCTGATGAGCATTTTGAAATTCAAAGAGACAAAATTCAAGCTCGATGCCACAGATGGACTGGCTGCTGCATTGTGCCATTTTTACCAGACGAATAATCCGGCTCAGGAAAAAGCCTTTACTGGCTGGAAAGATTTCATGAGGAAGAACCCCGGCAGGGTAAAGTGACCTTCAGCTTATACCACGGCCACAGCAAGAGCCGCAACGCTTACCTTCACTCCTTCAGCCTTAAGAAGCTCATTTGCGCATGATTCGAGAGTCGACCCTGTTGTAATTACATCATCAATAAGCAATATATGTTTTCCGGCCAGGCAGGAAGGATCCTTTACACTGAATATCCCTTCAACATTTGTCCATCTTTCAAACCTTGAACGCCTGGTTTGTGTCTCTGTGACTGTTATTCGCTGAAGAGACTCCTTGTCGACCGGTATGCCCGTTGCTGAAGATATTCCTTCAGATATGATCTCGCTCTGATTAAATCCCCTGGACCTCTTTTTAGAGGGGTGAAGAGGCACTGGAATGATGACGTCAATACCGGACAGGAAATCTGATTTGCTCAATGATTCACCATAGATCTTCCCAAGTTCGAATCCGACCGCTTCTATCCCTTTATACTTAAGATTATGGATAAGCTTCCTTATACGGCTGTCCCTGTTATAAAATGAGAATGCAGCTGCTTTTTCGATTCTGCATCTTCCCCAGAAAAGCCGTGCCACAGGATTATCTTCTTCAAGATGATAATTTGTTTTCGGAATAAGCACATGGCATTCCGTGCAGATAAGAAACTCATTTCTCAACAGCTGATTGCCGCATGCATAACAAAGCCGCGGAAGAAGAAGACTCAGCAGATCATCCCATAAATCGTACAGATAACTCATGCAGCGAGCTGAATTATAGTATAAAGATATGTTTTTTAAAGAACTTACACAGAGAGACACAGAGATTTTACTCTGTGGAACTCTGTGCTCCTCAGGATTTCCTCTGAGTAATAAAAAATTACAGGTGAATGTTCTTTTTAATCTTTTCTGCGATTACCTTAAACTCTTCAGGAGTTAATTTGAGCTTTGGATTCTTGAAATTTACATCCTCCATTGAATCCATTGGAACGAGATGTATATGTGCATGAGGAATCTCGAGACCGAGTACCGCCACTCCGATTCTTTTGCAAGGTATAGCAGCTTTGATCGCAACAGCAATCTTTTTTGAAAAGACAATCATACCGGCTATCGTGTCATCATCAAGGTCAAAGATATAATCTGTCTCCTGTTTCGGAACAACAAGAGTATGACCTCTCTTTAACGGATTGATGTCGAGAAATGCAAAATATCTGTCATCCTCGGCAACCTTATAGCAAGGTATCTCACCGTTAATGATTCTTGTGAAAATTGATGCCATAATAATCCGGATATGATTTAATAAATCACATTGAGATAGAGATGATCTCGAAGGAAATAACCCCCGAAGGAACTTTAACCTGGACAATCTCCCCGACTTTTTTTCCAATGAGTCCCTGGGCTATTGGTGAGCTTACAGCTATCTTCCCGATTTTCAGATTTGCTTCACTTTCAGGAACCAGCTGGTACTCCATAATGGTATTATTTGCCTTATTCCTGATCTTTACTTTATTAAGTATCCTGACTGTTGAAGTATCATTTTTTGACCCGTCAATAACCCTCGAACGTGCGATGATATCATCAAGTTTTGAAATCTTCATTTCAAGCAGACCCTGGGCTTCCTTGGCAGCAGCGTATTCTGCGTTTTCAGATAGGTCGCCCTTATCCCTGGCGTCAGCTATTAATCTGGATATCATAGGCCTCTCAACAGTCCTTAACTGATTAAGTTCTTCTTTCAGCTTCTGAAGACCATCTTCTGTTACATATAAAACCTCTGACATTTTTCTCTGATATATTTAAAAAAAAGGAAGAATTCCGGGTCTCCGGAACTCTTCGTAAGACAAATATATAAAATCTTTTAATTAATTACAAAAAAAAATCCTGTAAATAAGTGATATATAAATGAGCTGTTAAAATGTTCACATTACCTGTACTTTTTCCCTGCGCTTCTGGTACGGGTTGCAGAATTTTTATGTTTTGTCTTGTAATTGGTATCGGCATCTTTGATATTCTGCTTCATACGGGCTTTGACTTCAGGAGTTTGAATTTCAATTGATCTCTTTTGGTTCTCCTTTACATATTTGCCATAATCTTTCTTGATTTTACTCTGCTTTGCCTCCTGATCTTTCTTTGATTTTTCGGCTGCCTTCGGACCTTTTACTTTAACTGTCTTATGTTTCAATGGTCCTTTGTGGGAGAAACTTCTCTGCTGCCTGGGGGCAGAAGGACGGTCAAAAGACTGAGCCTGGCAAACAGGCATTGCAAGCGAAATGATCAATACCGGAATAAATATTTTTTTAAGCGATAAATTATTCATATTATGGCAATTACAATAATCGTTAAAAAGGTCCGTTGCTTATCCGAAGGTAATGTTAATTTTGTAAAATCATTATTACGCAGATGGCAATTGGATCAAAAATAAAATATTTTTTCATTTCATGTGCACTTTTTCTGCTGCCGGCATCATGTGAAAAAAATAAGAACGATGTTATCCCTGATGTATATGTTGACTTTACCATGGATATCTCTTATGATATCCTTTTCAGGGATCTGTTATCGCCAGCCAATTCAGTTATTGTTAATTATTTAACAAACAACTGGGGAAGCTATTCGGCAGGTTATGACAGCAGCGGAATTATCGTTTACAGGCCTAATCTTGATGAATTTAATGCATACGACCGTACCTGTCCTTATGACTATGTAGTCAATAATAAAAGTGTCAGGGTAAATGTCGACTTCACCATGGCTATCTGCCCTGCCTGCAGTACATATTATGCCTTATCTTCATACGGATCCCCGACTTCCGGCCCCGGAAAGTATCCTCTTAAAAACTACAAGACCAGTTTTGACGGAAGATATGTAAGGGTATGGAACCACTAGTACCTGTAATGATCAGGTTTATAGGGCCCTGAAGGTTTTACGCCTATATAATCAGACTGTTCTTTTGTAAGAATTGTAAGCTTAACTCCAAGCTGATCGAGATGCAGCCTGGCAACCTCTTCGTCAAGATACTTCGGAAGCCTGTAAACTCCGATCTTATAATCAGTCTTCCACAGGTCAATCTGGGCAAGAGTCTGGTTGCTGAACGAATTGCTCATGACAAAAGAGGGATGCCCTGTAGCGCATCCAAGGTTTACAAGCCTTCCCTCGGCAAGAATAAAGATTGCATGCCCGTCAGGGAATACATATTTGTCGACCTGCGGTTTAATATTGATTTTTTTGACACCCTTCAGAGCATTAAGGTCATCGACCTGAATCTCATTGTCAAAATGGCCGATATTACAAACAATAGCCTGGTCTTTCATCCTCTTCATATGATCGAGGGTTATGATATTAAGGTTGCCTGTGGCAGTTACAAATATATTTCCTTCATCAAGTGAATCTTCTACCCTTTTTACTTCAAAGCCTTCCATTGAAGCCTGAAGGGCGCAGATCGGGTCAATTTCGGTGACAATGACCCTTGCTCCATAAGCTCTCATTGATTTTGAACAACCTTTGCCAACATCGCCATAACCACAGACAACAACCACTTTACCGGCTATCATAACATCGGTTGCCCTTTTTATTCCGTCTGCCAGCGATTCACGGCAGCCGTACAGGTTATCGAATTTTGATTTGGTCACTGAATCGTTGACGTTAATAGCAGGTACCAGGAGTTCGTTGTTCTCAAGCATCTGGTAGAGCCTGTGAACACCCGTTGTGGTCTCTTCTGAAATCCCCTTAAGTTCTTTAACAGTCCGGTGCCATTTACCGGGTTCGCTTACCAGAAGATTTTTTATTGTGGAAAAAATAATTCCCTCCTCCCGCGAAGCAGGTTTCTTATCCAGGAATGAAGGATCATTCTCTGCCTTAAATCCAAGGTGGACCAGCAGTGAAGCATCACCGCCATCATCAACAATAAGATTGGGACCTTTTCCGCCGGGGAAGGATAGCGCCTGCGCCGTGCACCACCAGTATTCCTCGATAGTCTCACCTTTCCATGCGAAAACAGGTACACCTGATGCCGCAATTGCGGCAGCCGCATGATCCTGCGTGGAGAAGATATTGCAGCTTGCCCATCTGACATCAGCGCCGAGTTCTTTCAGCGTCTCAATCAATACCGCAGTCTGTATGGTCATATGCAGTGAACCCGTAATCCTTGCGCCCTTGAGTGGCTTCTCAACAGAATATTTCCTCCTGATGGACAGCAGTCCCGGCATCTCTTTTTCAGCAATCTCTATTTCCTTTCTTCCGAAATCGGAAAGTGCAATGTCTTTAACTTTGTATTCCATATTTATATAATGCTTATTATCAAATTTAAGGCTGCAAAAATAACAAAAAAACAAAGCGGTTGTTCAGGATAGTAACTGTAAAGCTACTTCTTTATCGAGTTCCATCTGCCTCGAAAGCTGCCCCGGGTTATCGAATTTTTTCTCATCGCGAAGACGGAATCTGAAGATAACCTCAATTTCCTCCCCATAAATATCCTCATCAAAAACAAAAATATTTACTTCAATTGACCTCTCTCTTGCATCCTTATTGACAGTCGGATTCGTGCCAATGCTCAGCATTCCTTTGTATTTAAGCTTATTTGCTATGACTTCAACTGCATAAACTCCATCGGCAGGCACCAGTTTATGCTCGTCAATTAGCCTGATATTGGCAGTTGGAAAACCGAGTTTCCTGCCGAGTTTTTTCCCTTCAATAACGATGCCTTTAATGGAATAGCAGTAACCGAGCAATTCATTTGCTTTCCCAGGGTTGCCCTTCAGCAATTTTTCCCTTATCATTGATGAGCTTACTGTTCCTCCGTCGTATTGAAATCCTCCGACCTGCTCCACTAATATGCCTGATGATTCCGCACAATCTTTAATTGTCTCAAAATTACCCTCTCCCCTGTATCCGAAATGATGGTCATGCCCTACAATAAGATTCCTTGTCCGGATTTTTGAAATAAGCACCTCCCTTACAAAATCACATGCTTTTATCATGCTGAATTCCCTGTTGAATTCAATAATTACAAGATGGTCAATTCCGGTTTTAGCAAGAAGTAATATTTTTTCATCGAAAGTTGACAGGAAACGGAGTTCCGAACTCTCCTTTTCAAGTACAAGCCTCGGGTGAGGACGAAAAGTAATCGCAACAGATTCACCATGAGTTTCCCTGGCCCGTGCGATCATTGTATCAATGAGAAACCTGTGTCCCCTGTGCACTCCATCAAAAATGCCCAGCGTTACAACTGGCAGCTCAAGATTTAGGTTCTTATATCCTTCGTGAATAACCATTATAAGGATTTATGCATGCAAAAATAGTAAAGCGTGAAGATATGAGCTAAAATTATGATTTTGTTTTTGTAATTTTATCGGAGTTATCTGAAATCCGGAAAGCATGAGTGAAGTTAATTTTTATGCTGCCGACCCCTGGCTGAAACCTTTTACCGGCGTGATTGAAGAGCGCATCAGCAAGTGTAAACTGAAGGAAAAGCATCTTGCCGGTAATAGCTCCCTCTCTGATTTTGCAATGGGGCACCATTATTATGGGCTTCACAGAACGGAAAGCGGATGGGTTTTCAGGGAATGGGCTCCTAATGCGACTGATATTTATCTGACGGGTATATTTAACGGGTGGAAGGAGAATCCCGGCTACAGAATGTCAAGGATCAGCAGCTACGGCGACTGGGAGATCATCCTTCCCGGGGAAGCTCTGAATCATGGTGATCTGTTCAAGCTTTCGGTACACTGGGAAGGCGGTAAAGGGGAACGTATTCCCTCATATGCAACAAGGGTCGTCCAGGATGAGAAAACGAAGATCTTTTCTGCCCAGGTCTGGAACCCGGAAAAACCTTACTCCTGGCAGCTGAAGAAATTCAGGTCACAGAATATGTCACCTGTTATTTATGAAGCCCACGTCGGCATGGCGACTCAGGAAGAAAAAACCGGCACTTACCGTGAATTTACTGAGAACATTATTCCTGCAATAGCAAAGTCGGGTTACAATACCATTCAGCTGATGGCAATACAGGAACACCCGTTCTACGGGTCATTTGGTTATCATGTTTCCAGTTTCTTTGCTGCATCATCGCGTTTCGGCACTCCTGAGGATCTTAAAGAATTAATTGATACGGCTCACAAATCAGGGCTCAGGGTTATAATGGACCTTATTCATTCTCACTCGGTGAAAAATGTTAATGAGGGGCTCGGGTTATTTGATGGCTCTCCCGGCCAGTATTTTCATACCGATCAAAGGAGAGATCACAAAGCATGGGATTCTTTATGCTTTGATTATGGAAAAGATAATGTGATTCATTTTCTCTTATCAAATTGCCGTTACTGGCTTGAGGAGTATAATTTTGACGGGTTCAGGTTTGATGGCATTACCAGCATGATATACTTTGATCATGGCCTCGAAAAGAATTTCACTTCTTATGGCGAATATTTTGATGCCGGACAGGATGTCGATGCTCTCATCTACCTTTACCTGGCAAATAAAATGATTCACGAATTCCACCCGGGAGCGATAACAATTGCAGAGGAGATGAGCGGAATGCCAGGGCTGGCTGCTGAGACAAGTAAAAAAGGGTTTGGATTTGATTTCAGGTTATCAATGGGTGTCCCCGACTTCTGGATTAAGCTGGTAAAGGAAACCTTTGATGAAAACTGGGATATGGGAAAGCTGATGCATGAGCTTACCCAGCACCGGCCTGAAGAAAAAATAATATCATATTGCGAGTCGCACGACCAGGCGCTGGTTGGTGACAAAACCCTCATCTTCAGGATGCTCGACGCTGAAATGTACACGGGAATGTCGGAATCTTATCATAGCATCCCGATAGATCGCGGCATTGCGCTTCATAAAATGATCAGGCTGCTGACTTTCAGCACCGCCGGAGGAGGATATCTTAATTTCATGGGTAATGAATTCGGCCATCCTGAATGGATCGATTTTCCCCGGCAAGGTAATAACTGGAGCTATAAATATGCCAGAAGGCAATGGAACCTGGCTGAAAACAATGATCTTAAATACCGGTTCCTGGGAGCCTTCGACAGGAAAATGGTGAGCCTTCAGCTTGATTTTCGTCTCCTTGACAACCTGTATATCGAAAGGATTTATGAAAACAACCACGATAAGGTAATTGCATTTGTGAGGAGGGATCTGCTGTTCATATTTAACTTTAATGCCAGCAGATCATTTACTGATTATGGAATTCCACTGAAAGGCAAATTCAGAATTATTATTGATTCCGACGACCCTGAATTTGGAGGGTTTAACCGTATAGACAGGAATACTATTTACACCTCTGTCAGAAAAGCAGACAGGCAAACTTTTAATGTGCCATTCTACCTTTACCTGTATTTGCCAGCCAGGACGGCTCTGGTCTTTAAGAGAGAGAGCGTCAGAAAAGCTACCGATATTTAATCTATCCACCGCAACAGGTAAAAATCCTGTTTGTGCGGGAGATCCTTGTGCTTCGGATATATGCGGATACCGTAAAAGAATGTTCCTGCTT
Organism: Bacteroidales bacterium; assembly: GCA_003152835.1. Classification (GTDB taxonomy): domain Bacteria; phylum Bacteroidota; class Bacteroidia; order Bacteroidales; family VadinHA17; genus LD21. The sequence continues at coordinate 59,756 of PMBC01000127.1, forward strand.
TTTCGGGAACCATGTTAGCTCTGTAAAGGCATTTACTTCCTTTACTGCTTACAAGTGTGAATTCCTTGCTGGCGATAAACTCATGCTCGCCCTTCTTGCTCATGTGAGTGATAAGAAACTCTACACCCACATTTTCCTTCGGTATTTTATGAACATTAAGAGCAATTTCCGCCCTGTAGTCGTGCCCTGAATGGTACACGTTCTCCTTTGGTTTCTCAAAACTGTAGTTCAATACTTCTATATTGTCCCACTCCTCCTTCATTGTTTTCTTCCATGCGGCAAGATCTTTTGCCTTCTCAAAATTATTGGCAATAAGATATGTGCTTCGGGTGAAAAGTCTTGAATAATATTTTTCACAATAATCATCAAGCTGCCTTTTCATTGTGAACTCCGGGGCAATCTTGACCATAGTGTTTTTTATAAGACTTACCCATTCAATAGGGATCCCTTTTTCATCGGAAGAATAGTATGCAGGTATTATTTCAAATTCAAGCATATTATAAATTGTCTCAGCATCAACATCATCCTGAAGCTCCTGATTTTCGAAGGTTCTTTTCTTTGGAAGAGCCCAACCGGCAAATGCCCTGTAACCTTCAACCCACCAGCCATCCAGAACACTGAAATGTATAGTCCCGTTCATTACGGCTTTTTCGCCGCTTGTCCCCGATGCTTCCATTGGCCTTGTCGGTGTATTCATCCATATGTCTACACCTCTGACAAGGTATTTGGCAAGTTCAATATCATAATTTTCAAGAAATATTACTTTGCCTGCGAATTGTGGCATCTGTGACACTTCCAGTACCCTTTTTATAAGGTCCTGTCCTCCTCCGTCATTGGGATGTGCCTTCCCGGCATAAATAAACTGCACGGGCTTTTTCGGGTTATTTACAATCCTGTCAAGCCTGTCAAGGTCCCTGAATAATAATGAAGCTCTTTTGTAAGTGGCAAAACGCCGGGCAAATCCAATTGTCAGAGCCTTCTCATCAAGATGGCTGCTTATGCTCATAAGTGTGCGGGGGCTGACATGCCGCTCAATCATATCTGTCTGCAGTCTCTTGCGTATATTTTCGAAGAGGACTTTTTTTAATCCTTTTTTAATTTCATAAATCTTTTTATCGTCGACATTGTAGAGTCTCTCCCAGAGGCTCCTGTCAGTCTGGTCAAAATTATCTGACTTTGTAATGTCTTTATAAACCGCTCTCCACTCCGGGGCTGTCCAGGTAGGATGATGAACTCCGTTGGTGACGTAACCTATAAAGAGTTCCTCCTTGAGATAACCAGGCCATAATTTGTTGAACATGCCCTGGCTTACTTCACCATGAAGCTTGCTCACCCCGTTGACCTCCTGCGACATCCTTGTTGCAAGGTAGCTCATGTTGAATTTCCTGTCGGCATCACTATCGCACCTTCCAAGGGCCATAAGTTCATCCCATGAAATATTGATACGGCCTGAATAATGGGAAATATATTTTCTCAGGAGATCCTCCTCAAATGCATCATGTCCGGCAGGCACAGGAGTATGGGTGGTGAAGAGCGTAGAAGCCCTGACTGCTTCAAGTGCCTGGCTGAATGTAAGATGATATTCCTCTATGAGTGTCCGGAGCCGCTCGAGGCTGATGAATGCTGAATGTCCTTCATTGCTGTGATATAGGTCTGGTTTGAGATCCATTGCTGCCAATGCCCTGATTCCTCCGATACCGAGGATAAGTTCCTGACGAAGCCGGTTCTCAATATCTCCTCCGTACAGGTAGTGGGTAACAGTACGGTCCTCAGGTGTATTGTCATCAAAATCTGTATCGAGCAGCACAAGCCTGACCTTGCCTACTTTGGCTTCCCACACACGGATTTTGACAGTCCTGGCGGGCCATACCAAACTTACTGACAAATGATTACCGGCAGAATCCTTTACCGGGTTTATCGGGAGCCGCGAAAACTCTTCAGCCTCATAAATTGCAAGCTGCTCTCCTTTCGGTCCCAGTTTTTGTGTGAAATAACCATACCTGTAAAGAAGGCCTATTCCGATGATATTAACATTAGAATCGCTTGCTTCCTTAAGGTAATCGCCCGCAAGAATTCCCAGGCCACCAGAATAAATCTTCAGGCAGGGGTGAATCCCGAACTCCATGCTGAAATATGCAACAGCAGGCTTCTCCGGGTCATTGGGCCGGTCGATATGTTCTTTAAATGCTTTATGTACTTTTTTAAGTTCTGTTACAAATTCGTCATCGTCTTCAAGAATCATAAGACGTTTATAATCAATCTTTTCCAGGAGAAGTTTAGGGTTATGCTTTACATCCTCCCATAAAGACGGATCCATGCTTCTGAATATAGCTTCCGCCTCAGTGTTCCAGGACCACCAAAGATTATTAGCCAGTTCCTTGAGCAATGATAGCTTCTCAGGCACATCACTTTGGACATAAATATCTTTCCATACTGGTACCTGGTGAGGTTTTCGGACCTGAAGTCCGGGAGCTTCGACAAACCTTACAAACTCCCTTGGTTCCTCTCTTCTTTCGCTACTGCTCGTAAGGGCCTTTTCGTAAGCAGTAAAATAGTACTGAACGAGAGAATCCCACATCGCTATGCGCGATATCTCGTGAGCTTTTCTCCTTGCCTCAGCTATCCCATCATCGTTCAGGCCAATGAACATAGACATGAAGTCCCTGATATCCGTTACAACTTTGCCCTCATTATCATCAGTTCTTTCAATAACAGCAATGCCATTGCCCGGATCTTTAAAATAGTCTCTTACCCATAATCCGAATCCTGACAAAGATGTAGTTATTGTCGGAATTGAGAACATCAGGCTTTCAAGAGGAGTATAACCCCAGGGCTCATAGTATGATGGGAATACGGTAAGATCGAATCCTATCAAAAGATCATAATATGGCATATTAAATATGCCGTCGTTACCATTCAGATATGATGGCACAAAAATTATCTTGACTTGTGACTTCTGATCGTTATTCAGGTTATTTGCTGCAATACGCTGTAAAACCGGATCGGACGCCGGATAATGAAGACTATGGGTCAGGTAGCGGTCACCATTATTTGCAGCTCCTTTATTATACAGAAAATCAATCAGATCCTGCCGCGGGCCCTTATGGTAGGCCGGCATCATGATAAAAGCGATGCACTCTTTCTGAAGATTATCTTTCCTGCACAGGTCGCCCAGTGAATCGATAAAAATATCGACTCCCTTGTTTCTGAATTCATACCTTCCGCTATTGGCAATAAGTACTGCATTATCAGAAACCTTATAACCGAGAACAGCTTCAGCAACACTTTTTAGCTTATCCCTGGCTGCACTCCGCTTATCCATGAACTCATCGTTCCCGGGGACAAAGGAGTCTTCAAAACCGTTAGGAGTAACAATATCTATATCCTTCCCAAGGAAATGGCTGCACTCCCTTGAAGTGATTTCGCTTACAGTGGTGAATACATCGGCTTCAGCTGCTGAAATTTTTTCGAGTGACTGTTTTGCCACAACATTGAATTCGCGTGCTACCTGGGCAGGAATATATTCTTTCATCTTGCCATAAAGAGGCCTGTTGTTTCCGGCTATGCACCTTCCAAGCACCGTGGCATGCGTCGTAAATGAGGTGGCAACCCAGGGAGCCTGTTTTTTCAGGTAGAGTATGCCTGTTCCTGTCATCCACTCATGAAACTGTGCTACAATATTATGATGTTCATGGTAAAATGTGGTGAAGCTTTCTATAAGCTTACCTGCTGCAAACCCGAAGAGAGCAGGCTCTACATAATCCCATTGCCCTGAAATACTGTCAAGTTTATAGGTTTCCCAGAAAAGGGCAAATATCTCATTCTGCTGTCCGAAATAGGGTGTGAAATCTATCAGGATCACGATAGGCTTACCTGCAATGTTCCATCTCCCGGTTTTTACGCGGAGGCCTTCGGATGCTGCTCTGCCTTTCCATTCAACAAAAAGGGATTCATCAGTAATAAATTCAGGATTCTTGACATCTTCTCTCCATACATCAGGCCCGATAAGAATGTAATTATCTCCAAGTTCATTAACAATATTGAGAGCTTTGGTAGAGATTACAGTATGTATGCCGCCAACTTTATTGCAAACCTCCCAGCTGGTTTCAAATATAAATTCAACCTTCATTTCAGATTTTAATTAAAAGATGTCTTATTGCCTGTTAATTTTTCTTTCTAACCGTTTTGGTTGTTTTCTTTGCAGGCTTTTTCTTAACCGGGGCCTTCCCCACGGTTGTTTTTGAAGCAGTTTTTCTCACAGTACTTTTGGTTTTCCTGGCTGGAGCAGCAGTTTTATTTGCAGCAGGCTTTTTAAGAGCATTTTCTGTAATCCTGGCAGCCAGCTCTTTCAGCGATGTTCCGGGTTCTTTAATAGCTGATTCAATTATTTTGTCCTTTTTTCGTGACTGTTTCTTTCCAAACTTAACTATTTCTGCGGCCTGCTTTTCGATTATTTCATCTTTCCCCCTGATCACTTCCTCGAGTCTTGATATCTTAACCTGCTCATCTGTATCAGGAAAGCATCTCTTGACCCTTATCTCAAAATCACTCAATACGTTCATATAATTCATAAATGCATCATATGGAGTCTCGTAGGGGTTAAAATATGCATGAACGGCACCATCGGAAAAGAATTTGGTAGCCATGTAGTAAAAATGATCGCTTGATTGCAGGTATTCCCAGTCTTTGTTCATCTTCTCATCATTGCACTTCCTGACTTTCTCGGAGAGGGAATAGAGTTTTTCGAAAGCGGCAGTCTGGAGCTCATTACCCAGCCAGGCGGTTATATCGCGTTCCTCATCTGCCCATGATATGGGAGATGGTACGCTGATTGCCGAAACTGGCTGCAATGCATCTGCAACTTCAGATGGTGTCATGAATTTAAACGGGGTCTTTTTCAGAACTGCTCCCGGAAGGTGCTGAAGAAAATCAAATATTCCAGTCTCTTTCCAGTTATGTTCACCAAATGTCTCATAATCCAGGAATATATTCACAAGCTCGCTGCTGGGAGCAAGCTTATTAAGCCATGATGCATACTTTTCGGCAGTCAGCGGCCATGCGCTCCACTGCTTGTTTGAGAATCTGAAGGCAATATCGTCACTAAGGACAAAGTTCCTGAGCAGAACCTTAAGTCTTGGATTTATAGCATTACAATACAAGAAGTTGGGGCTTTTCCATCCAAGAACATGCTTTGCTCCTTCAGTAAGGATCGATTTGTATCCCATATCTGCAACCCACGCCCCTATCTGGTCGGAATATATAAGTTCCGTATTGCGGAAGGATGTAGGCTCAACTCCAAGGAATGTCTTCATCATTTCCCTGTGTATCTCCACCTGCTGTTCAAACACAGTCCGGTTCTTCAGTGAGGCAAGTGAATGGGAATCAGTTTCTGCAAGGAATTCTGCCATTCCTGTTTCTGCTATCTGCCTGAATGAATCAAGCACTTCCGGTGCATAAAGCCGGAACTGGTTTATTGCAATGCCGGAAATTGAAAAAGTCACCTTAAATTTCCCCTTATTCTTCTGGATCAGGTCCAGGATTATCTTATTCGCAGGGAGATAGCATTTGCCTGCAACTTTCCTCATTATGGATTCATTCGAAAAATCATCATAATAATAATGGTCATTCCCAAGGTCAAAAAACCGATAGCGCTTTAGCCTGAAGGGCTGATGAACCTGGAAATACAAACAGATAGTTTTTTTACCCTGTGCACTCATATCATAGTTCTATTTATGCCAAATAACTCTTTCGTATATATCCCTGACATGTCTTGCCGAATTATCCCATTTCAGCCTGACAACTTCCTCCTTGCCATTCCTGATGAACATGCTTGCAAGGGCCGGATAGTTAAGGATTCCATAGATTGCATCGGCCATGGCATCAATATCCCAGAAGTCGGTTTTAACTGCATGAGTCAGGATTTCGGCAACTCCTGATTGTTTGCTTATAATAACAGGAACATTCGATTGCATTGCTTCGAGTGGAGATATCCCGAATGGCTCTGATACCGAAGGCATTATATAAACATCACTCATTGCCAGCATGGTATATACATCCATACCTTTCAGGAAGCCTGTAAAATGGAACCGGTCGGTAATTCTAAGTGACGCAGCCCGTCGCATCATTCTCTCCATCATATCTCCCGAACCTGCCATAACGAATCTGACATTATCCATCACCTTCAACACCTTATAGGCAGCCTCAATAAAATACTCCGGCCCTTTCTGAAGTGTGATCCTTCCTAAAAATGTAACAACCTTCTCATCAAATCCTTTGTTTACAACTATGTTTTCAGTAAGTTCAACATGCTCGACTGCATTATAAACAGTTTCGACCTTGTCGGGATTAATATTATACTTATTTATGACGATGTCTCTGGTCAGGTTGCT
>PMBC01000105.1:0-2296 GCA_003152835.1 Bacteroidales bacterium
GGTTTTATTAAATCTTACCTGATGGAATTTGCAGGCAAGTAATCGTACTGAGAAACAGATATTTTAACAGATATATTTTCTTCTGCCTGATGGTGAAAAAAGAGAAGTTATTTGGTGAGTTTCCGCCGGTAAGCACGAAAGAGTGGAGGGATAAGATCGCTGCTGACCTGAAGGGAGCTGACTTCAACACCAGGATGGCCTGGAAAACCGGTGAGGGATTTGATGCTATGCCGTTTTACAGGCAGGAAGATATTGAAAAGCTGAAGTATATTGATTCACTCCCCGGTTCATTTCCGTTTTTAAGAGGAAGCAGAACAGTAAAGAATGATTGGAAAATACGTCAGGATATCTCAGTCACTGATTATGCGGAAGCCAATAGGAAGAGCATCGGCCTGCTGACTAAAGGAGTTGATTCTCTTGGATTTATCATCTCTGACCCGGATTCAGTGAGCAGCATGAATTTTGATATCCTCTTGAAGGGAATAAATCCCGAAGCTATTGAACTTAACTTTTACCCCTTTGGCAAAGCAAAAGAGATTGTTTCAGTTTTTCATGATTACATAAAGAAAAACGGATACGATCCCCGGAAAGTCAAAGGTGCGGTAGAGGCAGATCCAATTGGCAGGCTTATGCTGAACGGAACATTGTGCATCCCCGTTGAACAGGGGCTCGATTACCTGGCTGAAACCGCAGGACTTGCACTCCCTCTTCCTCAATTCAGGGCCATTCATATCAAAGCATCCGAATTCAGGAATGCGGGTGCAGGCGTAGTCCAGGAACTGGCATTTGCAATTTCTGCCGGAACTGAATATATCTCGCGGCTTGAGCAGCGAGGCATAAAACCTGAAATAACCGCCTCAAAAATCAGGTTCTCTTTCGGTGCCGGTTCGGGCTACTTCATGGAAATTGCAAAACTGAGAGCTGCCCGTCTTCTCTGGGCTGCCGTTATGCAGAAGTATGCTCCCGGGAATACGGATGCTGCAGGAATGGAGATACATAGCGTGACAAGCCGGTTAAACAAGTCGTTGACAGATCCGCACATGAATATCCTCAGGACACAGACTGAGGCAATGGCAGCCATTCTCGGAGGGACCGATTCTCTTACCGTAGAACCATTTGACATTTCATCAGGGAAGGCTAACGACTTCTCTGAGAGAATTGCCCGCAACCAGCAGCTCATCCTTAAGGAAGAATCATATTTTGACAAGGTTGCCGACCCGGCAGGAGGATCTTATTATATTGAAAATCTTACAAACCTGATTGCAGGCAGCGCCTGGAGGCTTTTCCTTGAAATTGAGAAAAATGGTGGATTTCTTAAGTCTCTGGTCAATGGATCCATCAGTGAGAAAATAAATGAAAATGCAGAAAATCTGAAAGATGAAACTTTCCGAAAAAGAATTGTAATCCCTTCATCTTTTGATACCGGAGGAGACATTTCTGAGATTAAGTGTATGGAGTACACTTATAATGATTTGTCAGCTCTTTCATCTGAAAAAGCTGAACAGAGTTCTGAAACAGCCGGCGGATCGTGGGTTACGGCAGAAGGTATCAGTGTTAAAGGGGTATATGGTGCTAGTGATCTTGAAGGGATGGAGCATCTTGGTTATGCGGCTGGTATACCTCCATTTCTGCGCGGACCATATTCCGGAATGTACGTTTTGCAGCCATGGACTATCAGGCAGTATGCCGGCTTCTCAACTGCAGAGGATTCAAATGCTTTTTACCGGCGCAACCTGGCTGCCGGGCAGAAAGGTCTCTCTGTTGCATTCGACCTGCCTACCCACCGGGGGTATGATTCCGACCACGAAAGAGTAAGGGGAGATGTCGGCAAAGCAGGAGTTGCAGTCGATTCTATCCTTGATATGAAGATACTTTTCGACCAGATTCCGCTGAATAAGATGTCGGTGTCGATGACGATGAATGGCGCAGTTCTTCCTATAATGGCTTTTTATATTGTTACAGCTCTCGAGCAGGGGGCAAAGCTTTCGGAACTTAACGGAACGATCCAGAATGATATACTGAAGGAATTCATGGTAAGGAATACATATATATATCCGCCGGAATTCTCTATGCGAGTGATCGCAGATATCTTTGCATACACGACTGCCAACATGCCGAAATTCAATTCCATAAGCATTTCGGGTTACCATATGCAGGAAGCAGGAGCTACCTGCGACATTGAACTGGCCTATACTCTTGCCGACGGGCTGGAATACCTGCGCACCGGCATCAAGGCAGGTCTCGATATTGACAATTTTGCGCCCAGGCTGTCATTCTTCTGGGCCATCGGGATGAA
>PMBC01000105.1:2316-12313 GCA_003152835.1 Bacteroidales bacterium
ACATGCATCGAAGCAATGGCAGCTGCTCTCGGGCATACCCAGAGTCTTCACACAAATGCGCTGGATGAGGCACTTGCATTGCCAACCGATTTTTCGGCCAGGATAGCAAGGAACACTCAGATATATCTTCAGGAGGAAACAGATATCTGCAAGGCTGTCGACCCATGGGCCGGATCGTATTATGTTGAATCACTAACCAATGAGATTGCGCATAAGGCATGGGGTCACATAATGGAGATTGAACGCCTCGGGGGAATGGCAAAAGCCATTGAACTTGGAATACCGAAGATGAGGATTGAAGAGGCGGCTGCGAAGACCCAGGCTAAAATAGATTCAGGCGTTCAGACGATTGTCGGAACAAACAAATACCGGCCGGAAAGTGAAGAAACACTCGAGACACTGGAAGTTGACAATACCGCTGTCAGGGATTCTCAGGTAAAGAGACTGGAAATACTTCATAGGGACCGTAATGAAGCAGATTGCCAGTCCGCCCTGGACGCGATAACCGAATGTGTAAAATCGGGTAAGGGCAACCTGCTCGATCTGGCTGTGGAGGCTGCTGCAAAACGGGCAAGCCTCGGAGAAATTTCTTATGCATGTGAAAAAATTGTAGGGAGGTACATAGCAGTGGTACATACTATATCAGGTGTTTATTCCTCAGAGTATAAGCCTGATGAGGAATATAATGAAGCAAAGGCACTGGTTGCCAGGTTTGCTGAAAAAGAGGGGCGCCAGCCCAGGATAATGATCGCCAAGATGGGTCAGGATGGCCACGATCGGGGCGCAAAGGTCGTTTCAACAGGTTATGCCGACATCGGGTTTGATGTGGATATAGGTCCTTTGTTCCAAACCCCGGAAGAGGCTGCCAGGCAGGCAGTCGAAAATGACGTCCACGTGCTTGGAGTCTCAAGCCTTGCTGCCGGACATAAAACCCTTGTTCCACAGGTAATTTCTGAACTTAAGAGACTTGGAAGGGAAGATATTCTTGTAATTGCAGGAGGAGTGATTCCGCCACATGATTACCAGTTTCTTTACGATGCTGGTGTAGCTGCAATTTTTGGTCCCGGAACATCTGTATCCAAAGCAGCCAGGCAGATACTGGAGATATTGTTGCATTCATTTGAGTAAGAAAGGGTTTAAACAGTAAAATATGAAAAAATTATTAGTTATAATTATCCCGGTTTTCTGTTTAACTTACGGATGTAAAGTAAAAAAACCTCTGAATGAAACCAAGCCTGTTATGGAACAGCAATCGGTCATGGTATCACCTTTAAAATACACGGATCAGACTACCTGGTTGCTTGGATATTTTAAGCGTGAACAGTTGTACCGCTCACCTCACTGCGAATGGTATCTGACTGGCTATGATAATTATAATCCTGACACACTGGTTGTTAATAAATTAACAGCACTTGGCACCGGGAATATTGCGATCAAGATCGTCATGGGAACATGGTGCCCTGACAGCAGAAGGGAAGTTCCAAGGTTCCTTCACGTTCTTGATCTCTGGAAATTTCCTGCCGACCGGGTTACTTTCATCGGGGTCGATGATGCAAAGCTCTCGCCGGTTGGAGAATATGAAAATCTTGGAATCCAGAGAGTCCCTACCTTCATCTTTTATAAAAATAATATTGAAACCGGACGCATCATTGAGAATCCTGCTACGTCTTTAGAACAGGATATTGTAAATATTCTGACAAGGAATGAAAAACAACAAATAGAATAAAGATCATGGAAGAAGTAAAAAACAACTCGGGACAAAACCTGGGAATAGCTGCCCTGATAACAGCTATATTGACCTTTGTGCTCGCAGTTATTCCCTGTATAGGGCTGATTGCCATCATCCCGGGAATAATTGCCATCGTACTCGCATCTATCGGACTCTCACAGGCTTCAAGAAATAATGCGCCTCATGGAGTGCCCCTTGCCGGCCTCATAATCGGGATCGTTGCAATAATGATATCATTATCACAGATCTTTGTGGCTGGAAAGATCGCGCACCGGGCAGATAAATGGCCTGAAAAAATCCAGAATATCGTGAATGATGTCCAGGATAATGTCGTTAAGGGTATTGAGGACAACAATATTTCAATAAAGGTTGAAAGCAATGGTGATACAGTGATTATCACCACGCCTGATAAAAAGAATAGGGAACAGACCTTGGAGGACCTTGAAAAAGGGAATAGTTCTGCCCATGACACTCTTAAAGTTAAGAAATAGGAACCCGCAGGTAAAGCTTAAAAACGAGCCTTACCTTGTGATTAATATTGTCTTTGCCGGAGTAATATTGCTGATTATGGCATACTCCGGTATTTTTTCACCTGAAAAGGGAAACTATCCTGTTGTATGCATTCATGAAAAGATTACAGGCGAACCGTGCGTTTCATGCGGGCTTTCGCACAGTTTTTCATTGATCATCAGGGGAAGGATTGATGAGGCTTATCAATGGAACAGGTATGGGATGAGGGTTTTTCTTTTCTTTACCGGGCAATTTCTCTTAAGGATCATTTTTTCTCTACTTTATACCAGGTATCCTGGGACCCGTAAGCAATTGATATTATTTGATATAGTCGGATCGTCAGTTCTCTTCCTGGTTACTTTCTTGCCTTTTCTGATCTATATTTTCAGATTCTCTTGAAAACTCTTTTACATCGGCTAAATTTCAGTCGGTTTAAACGATGGATGAAATAATATTGTACAGCAGCTCACTCTCAAATCCTTTTGAGAGACCAAACCTGAGCAGCTTCCCTTTCAGGTCGTATTGGTTTTTTGATTTGACACTCCGGCGGTGGGAGACAATCAAATCGTTTAAAGTTTTCTTGTATATTTCATCATCGATGCAATCAAGGGCGCTCCTGATGATACCGGAAGGAATCTTTTTCATCTTCAGGTGAGCCGCTATCTTTACCTTTCCCCACTTATTATAATTGAATTTATCTTTTACAAATGCTTCCGCGAAGCGGTTCTCATTCAAAAAATTCTCTTTTATCAGAATTTCGATTATCCTGCAGGTATCATTTTCTCCCAGGCCCCACGATTGTAGCTTTAACCGTATATCTTCCGGGCAATATTCACGCCGTGAGCAAAGGGCCATTGCTTTTGACAGGGATGTCTTGTATAGAGTCTCTTCAGTCATTTTTAATACCTGTCACAAATCTTTCTTTTCCGTTAATATCGTTGATAACCCTGATTTCAGAGTACCCTTCAGATGCAAGCATGTCAGACATTTCCTTTCCAAGCGTTTCATTAATCTCAAAATATATCTTCCCATGCATGACAAGAATACGCTGCGCAATTTCAAGGATTGCCTTATAGAATTTCAGAGGTTCAGCATCAGGGACGAAAAGCGCTGAATGAGGTTCAAAATCAAGAACATTCTTTTCCATCCGGCTTTTTTCAGATTCACGCACGTACGGGGGATTGCTCACAATGATATCTGTCCCGGGTAAAATTAAGATGCCGGAGTTTAACATATCCGACATGGTAAATGTGACTGATGCCTTGTTCAAAACCGCATTCTCCCTGGCAATATCTAAAGCAGGATCTGAAATATCGGTTCCTGTTACGGCACTGCCTGGCATATTGATTGCAAGAGCAATTGCTATAGCGCCTGAACCGGTTCCTATATCCAGGAGTGAACCCGTAAATCCCCTGTTTTCCTTTATTATCAGGTCAACAAGTTCTTCAGTTTCCGGCCTTGGTATCAGGGTGGAGCTGTTAACTTTGATGGTACAATTATAAAATCTTGTCTCACCGATAATATACTGAATTGGTCTTCCTGTTTTCAGTTCCATGCATATTCTGGCTATTTCAGCGGCCTGCTTCCCGGTAACCGGACTTTCGGGGAATGAAAACATCTGCAATTTTGTGAACCGGAATTTAGTCTTGATTAAATTGGTGAAGGCAATTATTTCAGTTTCAGGATATAGTCCATTGAGTTCTTCTCTGAGGTAAAGCTTAATATCTCTTATTGTTTGTATCTTGACGACCATAAGTCAAAATTAGCTATTTCATAATAATGCTGGCGGAAGACGACATAAAATTCATGAGAAGGTGCCTCGAACTTGCAATTTCGGCTGAAGGATTTACATACCCTAACCCGATGGTGGGATCGGTGATTGTACATAAAGGATTGATCATCGGGGAAGGTTATCATCTGAAAGCAGGCGCTCCCCATGCAGAAGAGAATGCCATTATCTCAGTAAAAGATAAAGCTCTTCTGAGAGATTCTGCATTGTACGTAAACCTTGAGCCATGCTCACATTTTGGAAGGAGGCCCCCTTGTTCCGATCTTATTATTTCTATGGGAATCAGGAAAGTGGTCATTGGCACCATCGATTCCAGCGACAAGGTATCCGGTAAAGGGAAGGGAAAACTTGAGAGTGCCGGATGCGAAGTAGTTACAGGTGTTCTTGAGGATGAGTGCCGTTATCTTAACAGAAGGTTTTTTACATTTCATGAAGAAAAGAGGCCATATATTGTTTTGAAATGGGCTCAGAGTGCTGACGGATTTATTGATATTGAACGTGATAAAAATTCCGGGCGAAAGCCGACCTGGATAATCGGAAAGGCTGAAAGAGTTCTTGTTCACAAGTGGAGAGCTTCCGAACAATCAATTCTTGCAGGAGCAGGAACAATACGTTCTGATAACCCGGACCTTACAGTGAGGGACTGGACCGGGGAAAGTCCCCTGAGACTGGTTCTTTCGGGTTCAGGCGATATGGGAAACAGTCAGCCTCTTTTCAGAACAATTGGCACAAATATTGTATTTACGCATAATGCATCTGCACATATACCTGATTCGACGATTGTGAAAATAGATAAGGACAGGGACTCTTTAATACAGGTCACTGAATATCTGTATAATACGGGAATTCAATCGGTAATTATTGAAGGTGGGGCAAAGGTGCTTAATAATTTTATTTCAACAGGATTGTGGGATGAAGCAAGAATTTTTTATGGAAATAAAAATTTTATGAAAGGCATCAGGGCGCCTGGTATAAAAGGGAAAATTCATTCGGTGACAAAATTCAGCTCAAGCACCCTTAAAGTGATTCTGAACGAAAGAAAAGGAAAGGATATGGACCCGATTGATAAATTCAATAAATATTTTTAAATTTGATAGTTATTAGTTTTTCAACTTAGAACGAAGTACTATGAAGAAGCGAATATTATTTCTGGCAATATCCATGGCTCTGCTGACCATAAGCACTTATGGGCAGAACGGCAGGAAATTTTACAAGGCCGGGAGTGAGTTTGTGGAAAATTTAAAATATGGAGATGCAATAGTGCAATTCTCAAACGCCATCCAGGCAGAACCCTCAAATGCTGATTATTATTATGCAAGAGGTAAGGCATATGAAGCATTGTTCAAAAACGATGAAGCTAAGGCTGATTTTGAAAAGGCCATAGTTTTTGATCCCAAAAATGTGGATGCCCTTATAAGCCTTGGCGCAATCTGCAACAGGACAGGTGACTTTACGCGAGCTCTTGGTTTCCTTAACCGCGCTTCGCGTGTAGACAAGAGAAATTCTGCGGTTTATCCTGAAAAAGTATTAACCCTCATTGGGCTTGAGCGGTATGACCAGGCCCTCAGGGTATCGGATACTGCCCTGATCATTAAGGATACCCCCATGAATTATTATTGGAGAGGTATCGTTTATACAAAATTGAATAATGATGTTTTTGCAAGAAAGGAGCTGGACAAAGCCATTTCAAAGGATAAAAAACTGGTTGAACCAAGACTGGAGCTTGCGGAACTCCTGCTTAAAATTGACGATGCCCAGGGTGCTCTTGATCAATGCAATACGATAATCAAAAATGACGACAAGAATACTGCAGCATATATGATGAGAAGTAAAGTCTATAAGAAAAACCTTGATTACCCAAGCGCCATCAATGATATTTCCAAGAATATTCTCATTGAGCCGAATAATCCTGATTTTTATTTGTTCAGGGGCCAGTGTTACCAGGATTTTAATCAGCATACCAATGCAATAAATGATTTTACAAAATATATTTCTCTCAACCCTAATAACCCGGATGCATTCTTTGCCAGGGCCAAATCATATGAGGATATCAGGGAGTTTGAAAAGGCAATGGATGATTATAAGAAAATAACCGTACTATCTGAGTTTGACCCCAGGGCTCATAAGATGCTGAAAGAAGCCCAGGACAGGCTCTATGAGCTTAAAAGGGAACAGGATCCTCCTGTTGTTACTGTTGTAAATCCTGCGCCGGTAAATGACTCGATAAAAATGAGGGGAGACAGCAAAACTATGGTGATAGCCGGGAAAATCAAGGATGCCAGCAAGATAAAATCATTTACCATTAACAAGGATACGGTACGTATTGCTGAAAAGAAAGGAGAATATGAATTTCTGTCAAACGTCAATGTCGACGGCATTAATGAAATTGTGCTGGTCGCCACCGATGATTATAACAACCAGAAAACATTGACATTCCCGCTTACCCGAACCGAGATAAATCCGCCGAAGATAATGATCGTTGCTCCATACGCATCAGATGACGGCCAGGTTTATATCGATAATAATTCCCCGTTACTTAGCATCCAGGGAAAGGTTACCGATGAAAGCAAGATCAAATCCATTTTTATCGACGGAGTTTCAGGCAGCTATTCCGGGAATGAGATGAATCCGGTATTTACAGCAAATATTGATATCCTCAATAAGGATAAGATAGTTGTCGAGGCTGAAGATATCTATGGCAACCGCCAGGCTACAGAATTCCGTCTTAACAGGACGGGAGCAGTCATCTCTGAAACCAACCCGATGGGAAAAACATGGGTGGTATTCATTGAGAATTCAGCCTACACTTCATTTTCTTCCCTCGACGGGCCTGTTAAGGATATCAATCTTATGATGAGGGCTTTTGGCAACTACCAGATGCAGAACATCATTCAAAAGAAGGACATGACNNAAGTTTATTAATGATGTAGGTTACTGGATTCCTGTCGATGCAAAGCGCGACGATGAGTTTACCTATTTCAACCTGAATACCCTCAGGGCCGCAATGGAAACCTACCTTAATTACCTTACTCATACTCTTGTTATTACTGACGCTTGCGAATCGGGCCCTGGCTTTTACCAGGCAATGAGATCTGACAATTTGAAGAAGCGGAGCTGCTCCGACTGGCAGGCAACCCAGTTTAAATCATCACAGGTCTTCTCATCCGCAGGTTATGAGCTTGCTGTCGATGATTCTCAGTTTACAAGGACCTTTGCTACAGCATTGTTAAATAACCCGAATGCCTGTATCCCGATTGAGGAAATTGTAGCCAAGGTATCATCTGCTGTCACTACCAACAACCAGCAAAAACCAAACTTTGGTAAGATCGCCGGTTTGAAGGATGAAGATGGCACCTTCTTCTTTATCGCCAGGTAAGAATGGTGAAACGAGCATGATCGTTAAAATAAATCAGGGTGGAGATCTCTCATGCGGGTTCCATCCAGCCTTGACAAAACTATCTTCGGATGAGAATAAAAATCTGGTCTGACAATATTAAAGTCATCAGGAGTATTATCCTGGTGACTTTATTTTTTGCGCTTTCTTTTATTAATCTTAATGCGCAGACATACTTCTTTGAGAAATACGGCGTCGAACAGGGATTAGGCTCATCGAAGGTTTATTCTGTAATGCAGGACAGGAATGACTGGATATGGATCGGAACCGAAAGCGGTGTTTCAAGATTTGACGGATTGAATTTCGAAAGTTTTTCTGCGAGAAACGGGATGGCAGGCGGAGGAGTGTACAGCCTTGCTGAAGACACCCTTGGCAGGATATGGTTTGGACATCTGAACGGGGGGATCTCAGTTTACGATAATGGCAAGTTCAAAAAGGTCACGTACGATTCAATAACCATAAGCGGTGATGTTACATGCATCAGGCAGAAGGATGGTAAGCTTTGGGTTACTACAATGGGCAATGGTGCGTTCATGACTGATTTTCCGGCTCGTGGTGATACAGTTCTTACCGGCAGACAGTACAGCGGTAAAGAAGGA
This sequence comes from Bacteroidales bacterium, assembly GCA_003152835.1. GTDB lineage: Bacteria > Bacteroidota > Bacteroidia > Bacteroidales > VadinHA17 > LD21. Next base: position 10,338 of record PMBC01000105.1, read on the forward strand.
TTAAGCGACCAGGTTTCAAATATTTACATTAATAACAGCAAAGAGTTATTTTGTATTACCCCTCCCTCAGGTATCAAAAAATTCAACCCGGCGAAAAATATATTTGAGACCTTTCTTCCAAAAGGACTGACAAAATATTTTAATGTAATTTCAATGTACCAGGACAAAAAAGGAAATTACTGGTATGGCACTTATAACGGAGGGCTCTATAAATATGATGTTGATTCCGGGAAAATGAGAGTTTTTGATGTCCGGGACGGTCTTTCCGGGAATATGATTTCCTATATAACTGAAGATTACCTGGGGAATGTCTGGGTAGGAGCTTACGGCGGAGGAATAACTGTTTTCAGTGGTGAGAAACTGAAAATTTATAATAAATCGAACGGACTTGAGGCTGCCTACATTCATTGCATAACAGAGGACAATGAAAAGAACATGATTATTGCTGATCATAATACAGGAATCAGCATTTATAAAGGGAATCATTTAGTAACATTCTCCGATGATAAATTCCTCCCCGATAAAAGCGTCAATGCTGTTGAGGTGGATGAGCTTGGAAGATACTGGTTCGGCACAAATGGAGGGATATCAGTTTATGATCCTCAGGCCAAGGCTGATAAGGAGGTTCAGTTCCTAAATTCCATCGATAGCAGGATCACGTTTATTAAATCAGATAAACATGGCACTTTATGGATAGGTACACATGGTCTCGGTTTGTTCAGATATGACATTAAATCGGGGAAGTTTTTTTATGATACAAAGATCAATAACTATCTTGATCACAGGGGAATCATAACTGCTCTGCTGATTGATAAAAAGGAGAGGCTCTGGATCGGCAATCAGGACAGGCTGGTGATGTATGATATAGCATCTGGTGAGGTATCATATTATTCACAGGAGAATGGTCTCGCCGGGACCTCGATCACTGCTCTTTACTGTGACCGGGAAAATAATATCTGGATAGGATCCGAGGAAAAAGCCGGGCTTACCAAATTTGATTCTTCAACAGGCAAGTTTAAAATTCTGAAAATCGGAGAAGGTTATATTCCACAAACAATAGCTCAGACACCCGATCATCGGATCTGGGTTGGAACTACAAGCGGTCTGCTAGGTCTTAAAAACGATTCTGTAGTAACCGTGCTGAATGAGATCAATGGCTTATTGTCGGACAATGTAAAGCTTCTTCAGCCTCAGGGCGACAACTTTCTTTATATCGGGACAAACGCTGGACTTAACAGGTATAACCTTTCAGACAGCACCATTGCTTCGTTTACCAAAAGGAATGGATTCCCCGGAATTGAAACACGTCAGAATGCCGTTGTTACTGACAGCAAAGGGGATATCTGGTTTGGGACAGTGAATGGCGTTACGCGGCTTGATCCGAAACTTATGCCGCCGGTCGATAAGAAGCCGGTTGTGCATATAAGCGGGATGGAGGTGAACTACAGCCCCGTAGCGATGAAAAAAGACCTGAAGCTTAATTATAAGGAGAAGGCTATATTATTTAACTATCATAGTGTATCTCTTGTCAACCCTGATGCAGTAAAATTCAAAGTGATGCTGAAAGGCTTTGACAGCGACTGGAAACATCCGGGTAAAGAGACAATGAAAGATTATACGCTGCTACCCGGCCACTATACATTCAGCGTTAAGGCTTGCAACAGCTATGGTTACTGGAACGAGACGCCTACTGAGTATTCCTTTACTATAAGACCTCCGTTCTACAAGGCACCATGGTTTATAGCTCTATGCCTTGTATTAGCGGCAATTGCCATAATATCATATATTAAAATAAGGGAACAAAATCTGATCCGCGAGAAGAAGATACTTGAAACAAAGGTTGAAGAAAGAACGGCCGAAGTTGTCCAGAAGAGTATGGAAATTGAAGAAAAAAACAGGGATATTACTGCAAGCATCAGGTATGCAGAGCGTATCCAGCGTGCGATGCTGCCAAGGGAAGATACATTCCACGAGAC
>PMBC01000105.1:12341-15466 GCA_003152835.1 Bacteroidales bacterium
AATGCAGAAGTCGTCAAAGCGCTGATGCACAGGAAAGAGGAGACCATAAACGATGGGATGGATCTAACTCTTATAGCTTTTAACAGAAAGAAATTCACACTCGAATTTGCAGGAGCATATAACCCTTTATATGTGGTGAGGAATGGAGAGCTGTTCACATATAAAGGTGACAGGTTCCCAATCGGAATGTCATCACTTCAATCTAAAAAGAACTTCCAGAACCAGAAGGTTGATATTCAGCCAGGCGACATGCTTTACATGAGCTCCGACGGGTATGCTGACCAGTTTGGATATGCTACTGCTAAAAAGTATAAATCGGGGAATGTAAAGAAATTGCTGGTTGGGCTATGGAACCTCCCGATCAATGAACAGCGTGAAAGGCTGATGAAGGAGATCCTCGACTGGAAAGGAGATCTGCCACAAGTGGATGATATCATGTTTCTGGGAACAAAGATCCCTGAGCTTTAGATCTTTGCTATTTTTCGCCACTCCTCATTGCCTCTCTCTCTCTTATTCAGGGCAATAATTACCTCTTCCGGGGTGCCAACCACCTCCCATATTCCCTTATGCTCGAAACGCATGAAGTTGTGGCTGATCATATGATCGATAAAACCAAGAAGCGAATTATAATAACCAAGAGTATTAAGAATTATTATCGGGCCGTCAAACAGGCTGAGCTGTTTCAGGGTAATGGCTTCGGTGAGCTCTTCAAGTGTGCCAACTCCTCCGGGAAGGGCAACTATGGCATCGGAGAGAGCAAACATTTTATTCTTCCTTTCACTCATTCCGGTGGTGATTATCATCTCTGTGAGGCCATTGTGTCCCCATCCTTCCTTCTTCATAAATGAAGGAATTATACCGGTAATCTTTCCACCGTTTTCAAGGACCGCGTCTGCAATCTTACCCATGAGTCCTATCCCTCCGCCACCATAGACAACTTCAATGCCTGATTTGGCAAGAAGCATTCCCAATTCAGATGCTGCAGTGCGGTAATCCTCATCAATACGGCTGCTGGAAGCGGCAAAAATGCATACTTTCATCTCACAAAATTTAAAAAAGGCCGTAACAGTTACCTGCACGGCCGATATATAACAATTCAGTGTTTACAGAAGAGCATTAAGCTTATTTACAAAGTTGGTTTTGGGAACAGCCCCGACCTGTTTATCAGCAATTTTACCATCCTTGAAGAAAAGCACGGTAGGAATATTCCTGATGCCAAACCTAGCAGAAACCTGTGGACTGTTATCGACATCACATTTTACGATGACAGCCCTGCCAGAAAACTCATTTGAAATCTCATCAATTATCGGGGCGATCATTCTGCATGGTCCGCACCATTCTGCCCAGAAATCGACAACAACAGGCTTGCCTGATCTGATTACAACTTCATCGAAGTTCCCGTCATTTACCTCTAATGCCATATTAAAAATATTTTAGAATTTGAATAAAAATTCAGGCCATAAATATAGCTAATTAACTTTATATTCGATTCCCGGACGATCGTCGAGCCATGAAATAAATTCATTATTGAGCCTTATCCTGTATGTTCTTGAAAACATCGGGAGAGACAGCTTGTCATCGGAATCTATGAATAAGAATTTCAATTCTGTTTCACCTTTGTTCTCATGGATTAGCTCTTTCAGTCCATTGATCATCTCACTGTCTATATTCTCGGTTTTGATTCTTATGGTCACACTTTTGATGAGCTCGTCTTTTACACTCGAAAGCAGGTTTATCTTTCTTATGCTGAACTCAATTTCATCTTCCCTATATTTCTTTTTCTGAACTTTCCCTCTGATTAAAAGGTAATAGCCTGTAGTAATAAATTTGCTGTTTTCTATATAATCCTTGTCGAACATTATAAACCTGAATGAATCTGAATAGTCCTGGAGAGTGAATGAGCCGTATGGCCTTCCGTTTTTTCCGATCCCGTTTTTTGTTTCAGTTACCATTCCGGCAACTACCACCTCCCTGTCGAGATAATCGCGGAGGTTCTGAAGGTCGGCGAGACTGGCAGTTGTAAAAGTGGATATCTCGAGCTTGAAATCGTCAAGTGGATGCGATGAGAGATATATTCCTATAACCTCTTTTTCACGGTTTAGCTTCTCAAGTTTTGGCCAGTCGGGACAAGCTACAGGTTCAGGTTTGATAAGGTCAAACCCGCCCGATTCTCCAAAAAGGGAATGAGAGCTTGCCTGCCTGATGGTTTTTGCATTGTTCCCATATCGTAAAAGGCTTTCAATAAAGCTTGAGCCACGTGTGTCGGGGGCAAAGTACTGAGCTCTTGAGACAGCTTCAAAGCCGTCGAATGCTCCGGCAACAGCCATTGCCTCAAGGTTCTTCTTATTAAGCGAGTTGAGGTTGACCCTTTCGGCCATATTATAAATATCGCTGAAGGCTCCGTTTTTTTCCCTCTCTTCAATCAGCTGCAAGACAGCGCTCTCACCGACCCCCTTAATCGCCCCAAGGCCAAACCTTATATTTCCGTCCTTATTGACTGTGAATTTGAGGTAACTCTCATTCACATCAGGACCAAGAACATCCATTCCCATCCTTCTTGTCTCATCCATGAAATTTGTGATTTTCCGGATGTCACTAATGTTCCGGCTGAGCACTGCTGCCATAAATTCAGCAGGATAGTGGGCTTTAAGCCAGCCGGTCTGGTAGGCAACAAGAGCATAGCAGGTAGAATGTGATTTATTGAAGGCATATTGGGCAAATGCTTCCCAGTCAGTCCATATCCTGGTCACAACTACTTCATTGTAACCCCTGGCGGCGCACCCCTCGAAGAACTTAACCCTCATTTCGTCCATGATGGATTTCTTCTTCTTACCCATAGCCTTCCTAAGCGAGTCGGCTTCACCCTTGGTAAACCCGGCGAGCTCCTGCGAAAGAAGCATGACCTGCTCCTGGTAAACCGTTATACCATAAGAATCATTCAGGTATTTTTCCATCACGGGGATTGGGTAATCAATCCTCTCCTGCCCAAGTTTTCTCCTGATGAACTTAGGGATATATTCCATAGGGCCGGGACGGTAAAGGGCATTCATGGCGATCAGATCTTCGAACCGGTTGGGTTTAAGGTCACGCAGGTATCTTTTCATTCCGGTAGATTCGAACTGGAA
>PMBC01000105.1:15568-17147 GCA_003152835.1 Bacteroidales bacterium
TGAACGCCGGTTTGCCGTACCGAGCCTTCAAGGACTTCGGCATATTTTAGCGTCTGAGCGATAAGCTTATTCGATGAGTTTCTTTCCTTTGCAAGCTCAGGTACCTCTTCATAGGCTTCCGCAAGAGTTATGCCAGGTCTTTCGGGAACAAGCTTGGCGAGCCGGTCGGCATCAGGCAGCGGAAGTTTCTGTACCCTTGCAACATCGCGGATAGCCATTTTTGCAGCCATCGAACCAAATGTTATAATATGCGCCACCTTATCGTGCCCGTATTTATTGACGACATATCTAAGAACGGAATCCCTGCCGTCCTCATCAAAATCGATGTCAATATCGGGCATTGATATCCTGTCGAGGTTGAGGAATCTTTCGAAGAGCAGCCCATACTTGATAGGGTCAATATCGGTTATCCTGAGACAGAAAGCAACTGCCGAGCCGGCCGCCGAGCCTCTTCCCGGGCCGACCGATACCCCCATTTTCCGGGCGGCACTAAGGAAATCCTGAACGATAAGGAAGTACCCTGGGAAACCCATCTGAGCTATTGTATCCAGTTCAAAATCGATTCTCTCAGCTCTTTCCTTCGTGAGTTCACCCCACCTGACTTTTGCCCCCTCATAGGTCAGGAACCTGAGGTATTCATCCTTATCAGTATAGCCCTCGGGAAGATCAAATTCCGGCATAATCGGATCGTGATCGAGCTTATATTTCTCAATTTTTGCAACCAGCAGGGCTACATTGTCAATGGCTTCAGGAATGTCACTGAAAATCTCCCGCATCTGCTCTTCAGTCTTTACGTACTCCTGCTTTGAATATCTGAGCCTGTTGGGATCGTCAATATCCTTTGCGGTATTTATACAGATGAGTCGATCATGAGCTTCAGCATCCTCAGCATTGATGAAATGCACATCATTGGTCGCAATGAGCTTTACGTTATATTTTACAGAGAGCTTTTTAAGCACTTCAATTACTTTCTGCTGCAGGGGAAAAGCACTCCTGTCAGCTTCAGGATCAGTGGTTTCGTGACGCATTACCTCGAGGTAAAAATCCTCGCCGAAAATATCGATATAACTTTTCAATGCAGCTTCAGCTCCGGCCATCGTTCCGTTCAGTATTTCATCCTGGATCTCGCCTGCGAGACATGCTGATGAACCTATCAACCCTTCGCTGTATTTTGCAAGTAATTCTTTATCTATCCTTGGCTTGTAGTAAAATCCTTTTATCCAAGCAGTTGAAACAAGTTTTATCAGGTTTTTATACCCTTTGAGGTTCTTGGCGAGAAGAATCAGGTGATCGCCGGAACGATCCTCTTTTCCTGTTGTATCGGCCATTGATCTCCTGGCAACGTAAATCTCACAGCCGATTATCGGTTTTATTCCCTTTTTTGTGGTGATATTATGAAACTCCTTGACCCCAAACATATTGCCGTGATCGGTTATTGCCAGGGCCTCCATCCCCAGTGATTTCACCTTATCGATCAGGTGAGGGATATTCGATGCACCATCTAATATAGAGTATTGAGTATGAACGTGTAAGTGAGAAAAAACGGCCATAGAACGAGGAGATAAAACGATTTGGGTTG
>PMBC01000131.1 GCA_003152835.1 Bacteroidales bacterium
ATTCTTGATATTATACCAGAGGATAGACAACATTTATTGCTGGCAGTTGATCAGGGAGGGATAAACCGTTTTAACAAAATATCCGGAACTTTCGAGTATTTCATGTATGATATTACAAATGATGAGGGACTTAATAACAACGGAATCTGGTGTTTTCATAAAGACCGGGAAGGAATTTTATGGATAGGGACCTCCGGCGGAGGGGTCAATTATTATAATCCAAAAAATTATAAGTTTAAGATATTCAGAAATAAGGGGAGTAATCCAAATTCGTTATCATATAATAATGTTACTGCTTTTTATGAAGATCATCAGGGTTTGATCTGGATAGGTACCGATGGAGGCGGGGTCAATGTCTACGATCCTGAAACAGACAGATTTAAGATATTAAAGCACGAACCTTCCAATCCTTATAGTATAAGCGGGAATGCTGTACTTTGCATAACAGAAGATAAGGATCATGATATCTGGCTTGGTACCTGGGATGCCGGTCTTAACCGGTATGAAAGAAAAACCGGACGTTTTTTTCCTTACTTGCCCAATAAAAATAATCCATCAAGTATTTCAGGAAAAACCATTTGGAATATTGAAATAGATAAAAATAATATATTTTGGTTAGGCACTTTTAATGTTGGTACCGATTTATTTGACAAAAGTATTGGAGTGATACGACGGTTCAGAACTAACCCCGANNGAAATATGTTTTCAAGGATAATGTTGTATCTGCATTCTGTAAAGATAAGGACGGAAATTTATGGGTGGGTACCAGTATAAATGGAATGTTTTTTTGTAAACCTGATGGAACCATCATAAATACCTATGATATTTCTAACGGTTTGCCGGACAATAGAATTCAGGCAATTGTTGAAGATAATAGTCGTAATATCTGGATATCCAGCAATGGTGGCATCAGCCGGTTTGACCATAAAACTCAGAAGTTCAGGAATTATTCAAAAGAGGACGGTTTGCAAGGTGATCAATTCAAGCAGCAATCATTCCTGAAAACGCGTAAAGGAGAAATATATTTTGGCGGATACAATGGCTTTAACTCCTTTTATCCCGACAGCCTGAAAGATAATGACTTCATCCCTCCCGTTTATATAACTGATTTCCAAATATTCAATAAACCAGTTGCTTTTGGAGTTCCAGGATCTCAGTTTCAGACATACATAAATGAAGCAAAAGAAATTACACTGAATTGGAGACAATCGGTCTTCTCATTTTCGTTTGCTGCCATTAATTATACCTTTCCTGAAAAAAATCAGTATTCTTATATGATGGAAGGTTTTGAAAAAGAGTGGAATTACACCAACGCCTCCAGGCGATATGTCACTTACACTAACCTTGACCCCGGTGAATATATTTTCAAGGTTAAATCGTCAAATAATGATGGAATATGGAATGAGAAGGGAGTATCATTACGAATAATCATTTTGCCACCGTGGTGGAAAACATTGTGGTTCAGATTAATAATGATTTCAACAATAATCTTTATACTTATTTTCACCTTTCTTTCGCGTGTACGACATTTAAAGAATCAGAAGATGCTGCTCGAGAAATTAGTAGCAATTAAAACTATTGAATTGAAAGAACTCAATGCTTCAAAAGATAAATTCTTCTCCATTATAGCACATGACTTGCGAGGCCCGTTAAGTGCATTTGTTGGCGTTACTCAGATACTTACTGAAGACATTCTGATAATGGAAAAGGAAGAGATTATAGATATTTCATTGAGTATGAAGACATCAGCCACAAATATCTACAACCTTCTTGAAAATCTTCTTGAATGGTCACGATTGATGCAAGGTAAAATGGATTTCGTTCCTGAAAAATTTAACCTTAGAAAAAAAATTGAAGCATGTATTAATGTCTTGTCTGAATATGCACTTAAAAAGAGAATTGAAATAGCAATTATTATTCCGGATGAAATGGAGGCTTTTGCTGACAACCATATGTTTGATGCCGTTATTCGGAACCTGGTTTCCAATGCGATAAAATTTACCCCTGTTGGAGGAAAGGTAAGCGTGTCCGCTAAGTATTGTAAAAGCGATCATTCCATTGAGGTTGAAATCATTGATTCCGGTATTGGTATTACCCCGGAATTGAAAAACAAGCTTTTCCTGCTGAATGAAAAGACCGGCCGGAAAGGAACAGAAGGAGAACCGAGTACAGGGCTGGGGTTATTGCTATGCAAAGAATTTATTGAAAAACATGGTGGAAAGATATGGGTCGAGAGTGAATCGGGCATAGGTAGTATCTTCAAATTTAACCTTCCTTTAGAGATGCCCCATTCCGTATAAAACTTATTTAGGCTGTTGCTTAAAGGTACCTTGTTTTAAAAATGTTTTGGCATCCTCTTATTTCGGACGGTGCTATGAAAAGCATAGTCCGGAGGTTCTGCTGGTTTTTCCACTAACCTACTGTAACCTGAAACGAAAGTCAAAACACCCTATTTTTATCCAAAACCTGGCGTATAAAAAAAACGCCTATCGGATCGAAGACAAGATGAGCGTTATTACACAATATCAAGGCAGTACGACTATGAAAGAGCTTATTAAATGGGTAGGCTTCCCCAGAAGCAGCTATTATTATAAACCTTCTCATAAACGTAAAGGAATACCACCTAGTATTACAACCACGAAGTTCGCATAACACCTATTCCTGCTATTATTAAGACTACAAAAACACAGCTTGTAACAAGTAAAATAGTTTTCCCTACTTCAACTTTTGTCACTTCAACTTTTGCAATACCATTAAGAGGTATACTTAAAATACCATTCTTATTGATCTTCATGACTGAATCTGACGAGAGATATACTTTAATTTTTTGCCCTATAGAATAATCTTCTGTCCAGTTTATTTTACCTGATAATATCCCATTTGAAATTACGGTGGTATCAAGCCGGAAGCTTGATTCTTTGCTATGAATTATATAATGATACTTGCTGGATTTAGGAAGGGGAAGATCAGAACTTGAAATAATCTTGGTACTGACACAACTTGAAAGTTGAATCAACAGAATGAAGATCATAAATACAGAAATAATCTTCTGAAGTTGGGAATGTGAGCTCATGGTATTTTATTAACAATAGGATGTAGAATGATAATTATATATCCCATTCTTTGGGCGGTATTTAGTTTTGGATCAAATATCCATCTAAACTTAGATATTCAATCAGGGTGGCAATATTTAATCAAAGGTACTCCCTATTTAAGCCAAAGTCAACTATATTTATTTCAATAAAAATCCATCCACCCAAGTTTTATCTCAGATGGATGGCTTTAGCTCGGTTCGTTTTCAGTGGTTCTTGAGATTTTATAGTACATAAACATCAAGAATAACCGCCGGCGGTTGTTGCTTATCAATTTATATAGATCAGCTATTGTCAGAATCATAGACTTTTCCAGTTGGAAAAGAATGGTGTCAATTACTGCAAAATCCGGACGGCTTGACCACATCTGGCCAGTTAAATTGAGATTATCGTATTAAATTAAAATACAAGCACTTAACACCGGCCTGAGGTGGTCAGTTTATTCCAGCAAAAAGTGGTCAGAGCCACCGGATTTTCCACAAGACCAAATAAGCAAATAAATATATTTGCAATCACCTTATAAACAGATAATATAAAAGATCACTATTCTCTCACAAAAGACCCTTTCAAAAATATTTTTTGTTTGCATTTATATCTTTCATAATTTTATTATAATATTTTAACTCTAAGGAGATTATAATTTTTTAGAAGTATTCTAATTATCACATGGTAATAATAAGAGAAGCTCTCTTAACAGATAATGAAGGCCTTTTGCAGTTAACCTCCCTGACACCAATGAGAGGGAAAATATCGCTCAGGATAGACAGGGATCCTTTCTTTTTCAATCTGCTGAATAAAAGAGGTCCCAGCCAAACAATCGTTGCTGAAGATAATGGAATTTTAGTGGGATGTTTCTCTGTTTCAAGTATTGAAACATTGGTAGATGGTAATCATGAGACAGTTTATTACCTCGCTGATCTGAAAATGCTTCCCCCGGCTGGAGGGAAGGTACTGCAAAGGCTTCTGAACAAAATGTATGATCATTTGCTCCGTGATAATGCAGATCTGCTTTTTTGCACTGCCGCATATCGAAACAAAAAGGTAACACCTCTGTTCGAAGGGCGGGCAGGTTTCCCGGAATTTCACCATGCAGGAATTTTCAGGGTATATCAGATAATTCCTTTGCCAGGGAAAGTGGCTCCGGGCATCTTCACAATTCTGGAAACTGAAATAAATGATAAAATAATTGAATTATATAACCAGTTTTACTCACAATTTGAGTTAGCACCGGTTTATTCCAAAAGTTGTCTTCAGGAAACCCGTACAATTGCTGCATTCGATAACGGTGAGCTTAAAGCTTGTATCACCCTTGCTGATATAAGCTCATCAAAACAGAATGTGTTGATTGATCTGCCATATTCTTTGAAAATTGCAGTTTCTCTCCTCAGGCTGTTAAACAAAATAGTATTCATTCTTAATTTACCGGAGATAGGGAAACCGGTGAAAGTATTATATGTAAAAGGATTCGCTTTTGCGAGAGGATCTGAAAAGGCACTTGACTTACTCATCAAAGCTGCAAAGAACCTCGCTTTTCAGGAGAGATATTGCTATCTGACAGTCGGTATTCATGAAAAGGACCCTTTATCTAAACACTTCAAAAAACATATTCACTTTACATTTTTGTCAGAAGGATACCTTGTGAGTCTGCATGGCAACAGCGCGAAAGTGAGCAAGATTCTTAGCGGAGTGCTTTATGAGGATTATTCTCTTGTATGAGAATGGAACAGATTACTGAAAACGGGTAAATAAATAGTTTCCATTTAAGGAGGAATAAAGTAATTCTTGAAGATATGAAACAAGAGAAAAAAGATCAGGTCGAATTATTCAAATTAATTTTTACGCTGAACTGGGAAGATCCTGAAATGGATCGCATGGCTTTAAAAATAAGACCGGGCGATACTATGATGACAATCACTTCGGGAGGTTGTAACACGCTAAGTTTCCTGCTTCAGGATCCGTCGATAATCTACACTGTTGATATTAATCCAAGCCAGTCTTACGTCATTGAACTGAAAATCACCGCCATGAAGTATCTGGAATATCAGGAATTCATTGGATTTATAGGTCTGTCTCCCATTGATGACAGGCTCAGTATATACAACAGGTTCCGATATAAGATGAGTGAAGGTGCGGTTAAATTCTGGGATTATAATTCTGAAATAATTAGAAAAGGATTCCTTATAAATGGACGTTATGAGACATTTGTTAAGCTTGTCAGCCGTTTTGTCCGACTGTTTGAGGGAAACAGAAGAGTAAATGATCTGTTCAATGACAGAAGTCCCGAAGACCAGAAAGTTTTCAGTCAGAAGGAATGGGATACGGGCAGGACACGGTTTATCTTCAATGCTTTTTTCAATAAGTTTATACTTGCCAGGCGGGGGCTAAAGGCAGATTATTTCACCTTCGATGATGGTTCCAATACTTTCGCCGAGAGCTTCTTTAAACGATTCAGGAAGGTAATAATGGATGTTCCAGTAAAAGGCAATTATTTCCTTCACCTTTATCTGAAAGGGTGTTATAAATCGCTTCAAGAAGTTCCGGATTACCTGAAGGAAGGAAATTTCCAAACAATTAAAGACAGGCTTGACCGGATAAAAATAGTTACAATGGATGCACAAAACTGGCTCCCCCAGATGCCATCCGATTCTCTGGACTGCTTCGCGTTGTCAAACATCTGTGAGTTGATGAGCATGGAGGATACCCTGAAACTTTTCAAGGAAGTGATAAGGACAGCCCGTCCGGAGTCACATATATGTTTCCGCAATCTTATAATCCCCAGGGAAGTACCTGAAGAACTTGGAGATAAAATAATTAAAGACATCGAATTAACCAATAAGATATTTAATACCGATCGTTCCTTCGTTTATTCTAAAGTTGCTGCATATAAACTGAATAAGTAATGAAACTCATGCAGACACAAATTCAACGTGTGAGTAACTGGATAACTAATCTTCGTTATGAAGATATTCCAGGTCAGATACTTTTTCTGGCAAAGCTTCAGCTACTTGATAGTCTTGCCGCTATTTGTGCAGGTTCAAGATCAACTGTAGGAGTTAAGCTAAAAAATGCACTGGCTAAAATAGAATCCGGAGGGTCATGTACATTGTTCCCGGGTGGTGAAAAATGGTCGCTCGATAATGTCCTTTTATATCATGCCTCCATGATCAATGCACTTGAGCTTGACCATTTTACATATATGGGACACATAGGTCAGTCAACCATCTCCTCTGTACTGTCAATAGGGGAATTATACAATTTACAGGGAAGAGATCTTCTTGTTGCGTTAATTGCTGCAGATGAAGTTTCGGCACGGATGGGTGCTCATCTTTTCAGTGGTCCTTTACAAGGACACATGCGATCGTTTATCCATCGTTCTGGCGGAGCCACAGCGGTATCAAAATTGCTCGCATTTGATGAAAAAATTACTGCCAGAGCTCTTGCTATTTCCTTGTCAATGCCTGAACTGCCATTGTATCCTGCATGTTTTTCGCCAGACACAAAAGTTATATGTCCGGGTCCACCTACTGTTGAAGGGGTGAAGGCAGCATTTATGGCACAAGCTGGAATGGATGGGCCTCTCGATGTTGTTGAAAATCCAGCAGGTTTTTTGGCATATTTTTCATATGCAAATAAATTCGTTGATATCTGGAGATGGATTGGAGAATCATGGACGTTATATACTTTGTGTGCTAAATACTATGCAACCTGCGGATACGCTCAAGGTCCTGTAACAGCTGCCATTAACCTGAAGAAATCAAATGATTTTTCGCCTAATGAAATAGACAGGATAAATATTTATGCTCCGATGTCCACTCTTATAATGGAAAAGTTCTCTAAATTTCATTATGGTTCATCAATAACACCAGTAAACACTCATTTTTCAACCATACGCAGTGTTGCAGCAGCATTACTTTACGGCGAACTGACAGGCGATTTTTATGCTTGTAACAGCTTCGAAAGAAAGGCAGATTCCATACTGACTCTTTCAGGAAAGGGAGATCTTTTTCACGACTGGAGTATGACTATTAATCTTGTTAAGAAAATAGATTCAGGACTTGTAAATGCTGGCAAATATGGGTTCTTATGCCTCAGAAGCAGTGAAAAAACTCTTGGCCGGTTCAAAAAAGCTTTTGGAAGCCGTTCATTGTTTAGCTGGAGAGATATTAAGGAGATTACAAACATCCCGTTCAATGATCAGCTTTACTTCTTAAACAGATATTTTATGGCTTTCTCCGGTAAGTACGGAAGGAATAAAATGTACGACAATGCTGAAAACTCATATTCGCATGAAGGAGATCTGAGTAAAATGACCTTCCCTATGTCAGGACGGGTTGAAGTGGTGCTGAGAAACAGAAAGAAGATTGAAAGTACCTGTACAATACCGTCGGGATATAATCCGGAAGAAAGAGATCTTACAATACGGAACAAATATCTCAGGGAATCAATTCCGGTATGGGGTGAAAAGAAAGCATTGAAAATAATGAAAATCGTGCTCGATTTTGAGAAGCATCAATGCCGGGACCTGATGACGGCAATTTCTAGTGATAAATCTTGATTTAGCTTTTATAGTTTTTCTGTTAAAATATAATGCCAGATTATTTAACAATATAAATCATGAATGCTATGAACAATCCTATGAATGAAATCAGTGATGTACAAAGCAGGAGTGCATTACAGCGCCCTAAAAAGATCCTGTTCACTTCCTCCTTGTACCCATATCCGACTCTGCCAAATGACACATCGCTTACTGATGCCACAGGAGCCCGCTTTACAAGAGCTGACGGAATTTTTTGCCTGATATCACATTCACACCATTTCGCAAATCATGTACTGGCTCAAAACATCAGTATCCCATCAGTCATTCTGGAGTATCCACGGTGGAACGATTTCACCACAGAAGTCAAAAAAGGATATGATATAATTGGTATCAGCGCTCTTCCCGTGCACATGGAAAGTGTACTGAAAATGTGCACCTATATCAGAGAAAATTTCCCGGGGACTAAGATCCTTATAGGATGTTATGCGGGTCTTGCACTTCAGGCAGTTTACCCTGATGGCGGATGGAAAAAATATGTCGATGAGATTTGTCACGGTGAAGGGGTTGAATTCATGCGCCGTATGCTGGGGGAAGATACAAATCGTCCTATTCAGCAAAAACTGATGCCAAAAGGTGGGGGGTCTCCAACGTTCATATCTAAATTTCCCAAGGGAGCTATTGGTTTTCTTGTTTCCGGTCTTGGCTGCCCGGGAAGTTGTGACTTCTGCTCATCAACATCATTATTTGATCACAGGCGCATTGAAATGCTATCACCCAAAGATCTTGTAGAGCACATGTACCTGTACAAGAAAAATTTTCCTGATGTGACCAACGTATTTGTCATTGAGGAAGATCATTTCCGCTGGCCTGATTACCTGATAAAGATAAAAGAACCCTGGGAGAGTCATCCGGATATGATAGAGTCAATCGACTGGTTTTCCTTTGGATCTCTTGATTTTATCGGAGCTTTTGTTGACAAATACGGTTGGGATGCAATTGCTGAAATTGGAATAGGAGTAATGTTTATAGGTGTTGAATCAAAATTTGCTGATTTGCTTCATTATAAGAAAAGAAGCAAAACAGATCCACGCGAAGTTTTCAGCCATCTCCATAATATGGGAATAAGAACAGTGGGCTCATGGATCTGCGGCTGGGATTTTCACAATCACACAAATATTGAGGAAGATCTGAATTATTTTGTGTCGCTGAATCCCACTTACCAGCAGTTGACAAGGCTTTCTCCATTTCCAGGGACAGCATTATGGTATCAGCTAAAGGAAGAAGGCAGATTAAAAAATGTACCCTGGGATGATGTCCATTTCTGGAGCGGTACTCAAAAAAACCTGGGTCTTGAAGAGCATGAAACTCTTAATTATGTTGAACATGGATATGATCTTCTTTACAGGACATGGGGCCCTTCAATGCTGCGCAGACTAGAAGTTGAACTGAATGGTTATTCTTACTGCATGAAATCGTCAAATCCGATGCTTCATGACCACAAGTCGCTTTTCTTCAGGAAACAATGCGGTATGGTCTGGACCCTGCTGGACGCTATGGAGCGTTTTGCACCAAATGGCATAGTGAGAAGAAGAGTTAAGCAGACCGCTAAAAGATACATTGAAGTCATCGGGGAGCCCACTCCAATAATGGAGTACCTATCTAAAAACATTTTAAGGCTCGCATCAGATGAATACCTTAAGCAGCTAACCAATCCATCCTTTTACCGGCCAAAGACTGAACCTTTTAAAAAATATATTTACCATAAATCTTCAAACGGAGAACAGGATATTCCATACACCACTGAATGGCCCACGCCACCTTCATTCAAAGTAAGAAAGGATATGATATCTGAGAATTTAAGGTATTTTGCTCTTGAGCAGATGATGAGATTAAAACGTTCAG
Organism: Bacteroidales bacterium; assembly: GCA_003152835.1. Taxonomy (GTDB): domain Bacteria; phylum Bacteroidota; class Bacteroidia; order Bacteroidales; family VadinHA17; genus LD21. Next base: position 9,532 of record PMBC01000131.1, read on the forward strand.
CCTCAAAAAGCAAATCGGAACCTGTTATTGACGACTACCTCATGGGGATGGTAAGTCGTCGTGCATTTGGATTCGGCCTTTGATAAAGGAGTACACTCACAGATATTTCTTTGGTTTTTACAGGTTCCCGTTTCCCAGGATGCCATCGCGCAGATGCATTACCCTGTCAGCGTATTTTGATATTCTTTCATCATGGCTTGCAATTATGACACAGCGGCTTTCTGTTTTGCAGCTTCTGTTAAGAAAATCCACGATCTGCATTCCCTGTTGTGTGGCCAGACTTCCGGTTGGCTCATCTGCAATTATCAGTTCAGCTCCCGTAACAAGAGCCCTGGCTACTGCAACTCTTTGTTTTTCTCCCTGGCTGAGGGTAACAGGTAAAACATTCATCAGATGCTTAATTTCGAGCCTGTCCAGAAACTCAATCGCTTTTTGCCTCGCCAGATCTTTGGGAATTCCGGCAAATTTCAATGACAGCATAACATTATCAATTACACTTATAGAATCAAGAAGACAAAAGGTCTGAAAAATAAAGCCCATTTTTGAAGCCCTGATTTGTTGAAGGTTTTTTGAAGAATACTCATAAAATTGTCTTCCAAAAAGAAAAACGTCTCCGGAAGTAGGCCTTTGGAGACCGGCCATTATTGTCAGCATAGTTGTTTTGCCGCTTCCGCTTGGACCAAGTAATAAAACAAGTTCAGAAGCAAAAGCTTCAAATGAAGCGTTATGCAATGCAATGGTTTCTCCTCCTGACCGTTGATAGATCTTTGTTACATCTTTAAGTTTTATAATAGGGTTTGTTTTTTCCATGGTTATTTAAAAAGTTCAAGTGGATAAATGTGTCGCAGTTTAAGAATAGGGAAAAATGAGCTTATCAGGCTGATAACCAATAACCCGGCAAAAACACCAATTATCTGCCACGCAGAGGATTCTGTAACAACTTCGGGTGTCAGTATTTCTACAATTTTCAAAAGAGGGAAAAATAAGACAACCGCAATTACCATTCCTGAGAAGGCCAGGATGAGGGCTTGCCTGAGCACAATTCCCGGAATAAATCCCCGAGGAGCTCCAAGAGCTTTAATAATCGTATAATCTATGCGTTGTTCCATGATATAGACAGAAAGAATAAGGCTGAGAATAGCTGTGAGTACAATCGCTCCTATAATTGCAATGACATATAGCATTGGCAGAAAACCTGATTCCATTTCATGCTGATTGTTTTCCAGGAATGTTTTTCTGTCGATAGCTGTCACACCATTGACGCTCGATTTTATAATTTCGGAAATTTTCAGGATATCTGATCCTTTTTCAGTTCTGACCTGGAAAAAAGAAACAATACCCGGCAGGCCTATCAGGGACTGTGCCTTTTTTAGGGTAACAAATGCATACTGATACACGCCCATATTTGTGCCGGAGCTGAATCCGGTGACTGTCAGAATGTCCTCGTTGATAGTGACCTCGTCTCCTAAATGTAAATTGTACTTAAATGCAAATGAGCGATCAAGAATTATCTGATTATCGTTTTCCAATGCTTTTCCTTTAAATAGTTCCGGTGGTCCTCCTCTTCCTGTACTTATATCATATCCAGTGAGACGGACAGTGGCTGTAGCTCCGGTCATCTTTACAGAGGAACTAAAGAAGAATACCGGAGAAACCAGTCTTACCCCGGGAATTTCCTTAATGATTTTCCCCTGATTCATAAATAAAAGAGAAGTGCCTCGCATAATATTTGAGGTGTGTTTTTGAAGTATCCAGAGATCAGCATCACTTTCGTTGATGTATCGCATACATCCGTCCGCAACACCTCTGAATATTGCAAGCAAAAACAACATCAGAATTATGCAAAGGGCAATACCCAATGATGTAATTAGGAACCTTCCGCGATGGTTAACCAGTGTCTTGAAAGCATACATATTAGATTGAGAGATTTGATTAAAATAAAGTTACGAGAGAAATATGATACGAGTCAAATTTATTTTCCGACGCATCGAAGTCATTTTGGAGTTTAGTCTTGGGTGGATGAACTATAAGTTAAATAAATAAAATTGACTTTGGTTTAAGCAGGGTATAACTTTGATATATAAGATTCGTAAACTTAGGGTACATTTATACACCTATAATGGTATATATATGAGCACTTTTGTTACACTTATGAAAGAGTTAGTCAAAAATATAGACAACTGAGAGGGAAAAAAATCCCCAGTGCATTTAGAAATGAGACATGTCATCTTCTGTTGAAATAGTATAATGATAAAAAAGATAATGCGTGATAAGTATAGTTTCATAGAATCTCTGCTGTTCCCTTACACAAGGTTGAACAAAAAAATATTAAACGTTAAACTAAGGCAAAAGACCGTATTAATTACAGGAGCTAGCTTTGGTATAGGTGAAGCGTTGGCTTATAAATTGGCGGAAACACATACCTGTCTAATTCTAGTAGGTAGAACTACTTCAAAGCTTAACCTTGTAAAGGAAGTAATTTTAAAAGGGGGGGGGAAAGCCGAAGTATATTCTGCTGATCTTAGGAATTCAAATGAATTAGACGGGCTGATAGCATTTATCAAAGCACGTAAGGAAGGCATTGATATTTTTGTGAATAATGCGGGTAAGTCGATAAGAAGATCAATTGAAAATTCATTAGATAGGTACCATGATTTTACACGAACAATGGCAATAAACTATAACGCTCCAGTACAGTTGACACTCGCTTTAATCCCAATTTTGAAAAGGAACAGGGGGCACATCATTAATATTTCTGCAATAAACGTATTGTTAGCACCAGCACCAAAATGGGCTGCATACCAAGCTTCGAAGGCGGCTTTTGACAACTGGTTTAGGTGCGCTGCTCCAGAACTTAATGCAAGAAAGGTAGCAACCACAACAATTTATTTACCACTTGTAAGAACAAGGATGATAGAACCCACAGAAACCTACAAAAATATGCCATCAATGAAGCCTGAGCATGTTGCAAGGATAATTTGTAAATCCATCATAACACGTAAGCGAACCTATAAACCTTGGTGGTTAATCTTTGGAGAGCTTGCATCAATTGTATTAAGACCTTTATGGGAAATATTGATCACTAAACAGATAGAAAAGGAGCAAATTGTTTCGGGTAATTAAGAAATTGTATCTGATTAATTTACTAACACCTAAAGGAATTGTTTTCTTTATAAGTTCAATTCTTATAGAAGGCATTAACCTAATGGCAATACTACGCTTTTCAGCAAAGCTGTATCCAAATCATATTGCCATTAATGAAACCGAAGGAACATCAACATATTTTGAACTTTTTAAGGATAGCAAAAAGCTGGCATCACTGTTAAAGCATAAATACAATTTAGATGAACAGAATAGAGTCGCTATTCTTTGCAGAAATCATCTTGTTTCTATTCAATCGTTGTTTGCCTTATCAAGGCTAGGTGTAAATGTTTATTTACTAAATGTTGAAATGAGCATTACTCAGTTAAAAAGAATCATTGATGACAAAAAGTTTGATCTGATTATATATGATATAGAAAAAGGAGATGATATTAAAAATGTAAATTCTCAAAGGTTCATTTTATCTTACCACGAGGTCTTTCCTTCAATTAATGGTCTATTAAAAGACGAAGAATTAGCTGAAGTAAAGTTGGGTAAATACAAATCGGGTAAAATTGTAATTCTTACAGGGGGAACAACAGGACAGCTAAAATATGTTAGTCGAAAGTCTTCTATTACTAGTTTTATCAACCTGTTCTTTGCACTTTTGACAGATCTAAATATTAACAGATATCATTCAGTTTACATTGCTACTCCAATATACCATGGTTCTGGTTTGGCATCACTAATTTTTTCAACCCTTATAGGGATTGAGCTATTTATACTAAAGAAGTATAAGACAGAAGATGCCTGCAAACTAATAGCAGAAAACAAGTTAGAAGTTGTAATTATAGTTCCATTGATGTTACGACGGATGCTGAAGCATGATATAAGTGCATTACGCTCACTCAAATGTATTCTTTCGGGTAGTGCGCCATTGGACGCAAATCTCGCTCGTTGTACATTGAAACAGTTAGGCGATGTACTCTATAATTTATATGGTACATCAGAGGCTGGTTTTTCAATATTGGCAAAACCATCTGATTTAAGAAAGTACCCTACTACGATTGGCAAACCGATTAGAGGAGTTTCTATTAGAATAATTGATGAAAATCAGCAAAAATCCAAGCAGGGTTTTGTTGGAATGGTCTGTATAAAGAGTCGTTGGGTGATGGATAGTAAAAGTAATCATTGGATACTTACGGGTGATTTAGGTTATATAGAGAAAGACGGTTATGTTTTTCTTCGAGGGAGAAGTGATAACATGATTGTTTCAGGTGGGGAAAATGTTTATCCTGAAGAACTGGAGGATGTCCTAATGAAAAATGAATTGATTGAATGTGCCTCTGTTATTGGCATTCCTGATATAGAATTTGGTCAGCGGTTAAAAGCATTTGTGGTATTAAAGGAAAAATCTGACCTGAACGAAGAAATAATTTTAAAATGGCTTTTTAATAAGGTGGCAAGATACCAGATGCCTGCTCAAATAAGAATAATCGATTCACTTCCTATGTCATCGACAGGGAAAATTGACAAAAAAGAATTATCACGCTTAGAATAATGGATGCTTGATATTTTTAAAATGGAGGCTTTTCCAAATCGTGACCGACATATGTCGGCTTCCATTACATCTGGTCCAATAAAAATAGAATTTGTATTTGGAATATTCAACCTGAATAAACGAACCATTATTTGTAGCCAAAATATAGGGGAGGATCGATTTTACCCGTCCAAAAACATAAAGAATTATTTGAGGGGAGGGTTTTATAACCTGCTAATTTGATCTATGGTTTGATTGAACTTCCTTTTACCTGGAAAAACTGTTTGAAAAAGATGATCATATGAGAAGGGCCGAGATTGAGCGTATAAGGAAGGAAAAGGAAAGACTTGAAACCCGTAAATCCAACCTTCAGAATGATTATATGGATCGAACCATTTTACTTCACGACTATCATGATATGAAGGGTAGGGTAGATAAAGAACTTGTTTTGGTCAAAGACAAACTCATTAGTTTACAACAAAAAATAGTAGGGTGATTCTAGGGGCGGTTAACTGTCATAATCGATTGTTACAAAACAGATTATNNAATTCAATTTGATATTGAATTAAATAGGCCTCCGATGTCAAGTATTTCCCTAATTTTGATAATTATAAGTTCTTTCCAATGATAGATATTCGAAGGTCATTCGATATTCATTTACTCAATTCTTAGTAACTTTATCCTAATCATTTGAATGGATATTCCGGGATTAAAAAATGAAGACTATGAAAAAGAATTTATTGTATGTGATTTTATTTCTTGGCACATGTTGTCTGCCCCTGGGGCTTTTTGCCCAGGATAACCATGAATCCGTTGCCCCGGGGGAACCACCTGCAGGACTAGTACCCGGATATATTATATTGAGCAATGGTGATACACTTAAGGGAAATCTGAAATGGAGCCTTAAATATGTGGAGAACAATCCGGTTGAGATAAAATTCACTGCAGAAAACGGCAATACTAAGATTTTTACAGCCGGAGAGATAAAAGGATTCGGGAACAAGCTCAAGATTTGGATGGATAATGATCCGAAGCCGATCTTTACTGATATGGAACATTATCTTACTATGCCATCGATGAAAAAGGGTGTTCCGGTTTTTATGGACAGGCTGTTGGACGGCAGAATAAGAGTATTCCTTAACAGGGGCGCAATTGGAATCGCAGGAACAACAGTGACAGAGGAAGAAAAATATGACGGAATAGGCTTTTCATTTTCAAGCGATAAAGGGTTGTATATTGGCCCTACATACAAAACAGACTACAGGATAATAAAGTCACGTTCAAGATATACAAGTTACCTGGTAAGTAAGGATAACGATACGCTGGTGAAAGTTGTCAAGGATGATTACGCTACCCAGATCAAAGATCTCTTTGGTGATTGCCCTGCAATCAATAATGAGATTGCAAAGAACCCCAGTCTGGCACAATTTAAAAATTTCATGCTTCTTGCCGAAGTGTATAACATGTTATGTGCTAAATAAAGAAATTAGCTCACAGCACAACAGATACTTGTAAATAGATCAACATGATGATTAAATACGACATCGAGGCTGTAATTGTCCCGATCGTACAAATTAAAATCAGGCATAAATCAAATAGAGATAAGGTAGTAGTTAATCGCCACCGACTTTTGTTTAAATTTAAACAGATTATCGCTTTGTTATTATGATATAAATCACCAGGCCTCACCAGATTGATTCTGGTCGATTCTGGGAGAGTTTAATCGGGGTTTAAAGGCAAGGATGGGCTGAAGATGATCTTCCAATGGCGACTTTAGAACATCGTAAAAATAGTAAATGTTCTTGTACCCTTACACGAAGTAAAAAATCCGTCCTTCTTTGACC
>PMBC01000033.1 GCA_003152835.1 Bacteroidales bacterium
TTTCTCCTAAAAATCCCGTAGTTTTACGATCTAATCAAATCATCCGGTGAAGAAGGTTGACAAATTTGTCATAAAATCATTCATAGGCCCGCTGGTACTCACATTCTTCATTGTGCTTATCATCCTTCTTTTGCAATTCCTATGGATGTACGTCGATGAACTTGCAGGCAAGGGACTTCCCTTTAAGATCCTTGCCGAGTTGTTGTTCCAGTTCGCGCTTTCATTCGTTCCTACCGCCCTTCCACTGGCGATCCTTCTTGCCTCACTAATGACTTTTGGAAACATGGGCGAATTCAGCGAACTCACTGCCCTGAAATCATCCGGGATACCGCTTCAGAGAATAATGGCATCACTGATGGTTCTGATAATACTGCTTGTGGGGGTCTCATTCCTTTTCTCCAATTATGTTCTGCCATATTCAAATCAGCAGGCAAGGTCGCTGCTCTTCGACATCCGCCGTAAACGTCCTGATATAAATCTCCAGGCTGGAACATTCAACAATGATATTGACGGTTTCAGCATAAAGGTCACGTCGAAAGATGCCCTTAAAAACCGCCTTGAGAAGCTAATCATCTATGACCACCGCAATAAGAGGGGAAATACAGCGGTAACAATTGCCGATTCGGGTTATATAAAGGTCACTCCGGATGAGACAGCCATGATAATGGTTCTGTACAACGGGAACACATTTACCGAACTCGAGGAAAAGAATGTTATTCCAGCCGAAAGAAAATACCCTTCAAGAAAAGACTCTTTTAAGGAACAGACATTGGTTCTCTCACTAACGGGATTTGACCTTGAAAGAAGCAATAATGAGATGTTCAGATCCAACTCATGGAGCAAGAATATGTCTCAGCTCTCAAACGACATTGATTCACTGAAAAGGATATATACAATAAAACAAAACTCTCAGTACAAAGAATTCAGAGGCTTCAAGATATACGAAGGCCGCAATCAGTTGCCGGGTTTTGCGATTCATAGGGATACCTCAAAAGCTCTTGCGAATACCGCAAAATTTGATGTGAAGGCAATTTTTGCCGCTCTGACGAACGAGGAGAAGAAAACTGCACTATCAAAAGCTCTTGAAGACCTCAAGGACGCAAGCAACTACATTGAAGGCAAGAGCGAGACCATGAAGATGCAGATCCGGAGCATGAAAAGATATGAGGTCGACTGGCACAAAAAGCTCACACTCCCTTTTGCCTGCCTGATCTTCTTCTTTATTGGTGCGCCACTGGGGGCAATAATCAGGAAAGGAGGTCTGGGAACACCAGCAGTTATTTCGATATTCTTCTTCGTAATATGGTATGTAATAACAATTACCGGTGAAAAAATGGTTGAAGAAGGCCTTGTCAGCAGCACTACGGGTATGTGGGCATCATCCCTTATTCTGCTTCCTGTTGGGATATTCCTCACCTACAAGGCATCAAATGATTCCGTTATTCTGAACATTGACACTTATATTTCGTTCTTCCGTAAGATTAAAGATTATTTATACAGGATCACAATACAGGGAAATATAAAAAACCCTGACAACGTAACAATTGAAGATGAACAGTTATAAACTTGACACTATCGAGGAAGCTATTGAGGAGATCAGGAAAGGCAGGCTTCTTATCGTTGTGGATGATGAAGATCGTGAAAATGAGGGCGACTTCATCTGTGCAGCTGAAAAGATCACTCCTGAACTCGTCAATTTCATGGCAAAGCAAGGACGCGGACTGATTTGTGCGGCCCTTCCAGAGGAAAGATGCGAACAACTCGACCTTGACCTGATGGTCGGGATCAACACCTCAATCCATGAAACACAGTTTACAGTCAGTGTCGACCTTAGGAATAAGGAAACCTCAACCGGCGTTTCAGCAAAAGACAGGGCGCTTACCATAAAGGCACTCGTCGACCCTAAAACTAAATCCACCGATCTTGGTAGACCCGGACATATCTTTCCTCTTAAGGCAAGAGCTAAAGGGGTTCTCAGAAGGGCCGGGCATACTGAAGCAGTAGTTGATCTTACCAGATTTGCTGGGCTTCGTCCCGGTGGCGCACTGGTAGAGATTATGAACGATGATGGCACCATGGCCCGGCTTCCCGACCTGGTGAAGATCAGGAAGAAATTCGGCATAAAAATAATCTCAATCCGCGATCTCATCCGGTATAAACTCGACAGGGATTCTATTATTGAAAAAGGTGAAAGGGTCAAACTGCCAACAATATTCGGCGACTTCGAGTTCATACCCTTCAGGCAGACCAGCAATGGCATTGAACATAGTGCCCTGGTAAAAGGAATCTGGACAAAAGATGAACCCGTCCTGGTCCGGTTGCATTCATCATGCTTTACCGGCGATATTTTCGGTTCAATGAGATGTGACTGCGGACCACAGCTTCATAAAGCTATGGAGATGGTGGAAAAAGAGGGAAAAGGTGCTGTGATATACCTGAGCCAGGAAGGAAGAGGAATCGGGCTCCTTAACAAAATAAAAGCTTACCGCCTTCAGGATGAGGGAATGGATACCGTGCAGGCTAACCTTAAACTGGGCTTTGGTGAAGATGAAAGGGATTATGGTGTGGGTGCCAGCATAATGAGAGAACTTGGGCTGGGTAAAGTAAGACTGATATCAAATAACCCTGTTAAACGGGCCGGTCTTGAAGGTTATGGGATCCGGATTGTTGAGACAATTCCCCTGATCATAAAACCAAATCCCCACAATAAATTCTATCTTGAAACAAAGGCAAAAAAGATGGGACATGATCTGACTTGCTATAAACACATTGTCAAGGATTGATATTTTTTATTAGTTTTGGCTGATAACTTTAAAAACCGTTTATGAAATCCCTTAGGATCGTATTCATGGGGACAGCTGAATTCGCAGTAGCTACTCTTGGTTCACTGCTTATGAACGGTTTTAATGTGGTCGGTGTGGTAACAGCTCCCGACAGGCCTTCCGGAAGAGGAAGGAAAATCTCCAAATCACCGGTAAAGGAGTTTGCAGAATTCAGTTACCTGCCAATCATGCAACCCGAAAACCTGAAGGATCCTGTTTTTATCGATTCCCTTAAAAAGCTTAATGCCGATGTATTTATCGTAGTTGCATTCAGGATGCTTCCGGAAGCAGTCTGGAGGATTCCGGCAATAGGCACCATCAACCTTCATGCATCCCTCCTTCCACATTACAGGGGAGCTGCCCCGATCAACCGTGCAATCATCAATGGGGAATCAATGACAGGGGTCACTACTTTCTTTATCGATGACAAAATAGATACAGGCAATATCCTGCTGAGGGAAGGGATACAGATTTTTCCATTTGAGAATGCCGGCGACCTTCACGACAGGCTCATGAAACATGGTGCAAGGCTGGTGATAAGAACACTTGCCGGCATTGCGGATAATAGTATAATTCCACGGCTTCAGACTGATTTTCTAAAACCTGGTGAAATGCCTAAAGAGGCTCCTAAGATATTCCCCGAAGACTGTATAATTAACTGGAACAGAGACCCGGTAAGCATACATAACCTGATACGGGGCCTTGCTCCTTCTCCCGGGGCAAGATCATTTCTTTTAACTGGTGGCAAGAAGCTCTCCTTTAAGATCTTTGAGAGTCAGCCTGAATCCATTGAACATAATTTCAAGCCAGGACTTATCATTTCCGATGGTAAGCATTTCATGAAAATTGCCGCCGGTAAAGGGTTCCTTAATATTGTTAGTCTGCAGGTTGAAGGTAAAAACAGGATGTCGACTATTGAATTCCTCAGAGGCTTCAATATCGCAGACTGCTCGGTTGTCAGTTAACAGGTTTCATCCCACGCAGCCATATCTTATCGCCCGGGACAGGCTCAGCACCTTCGTTAATCCTGTTATATTCATATAGCTTTTTCAGCTTTATGCCATAAATCTGAGATATCAGATACATTGTATCTCCATTGCGGGCAACATGTATCTCCTTTCCGGGCTCCGCCCTGTCTCGTTTAGGCTGAAGATAAAGCATCTGGCCGGCAACAGGGGTGAAAGAGGCGTTCAGCTCATTATACTTTGCCAGCTCCCATTTCAGAAGCTGGAACTCATTCTCTATCATACCGGGAGTTTCGCCATCCCTAACAATAATATACTGAATCCTGTTATTCTCCATTATCCTTGAAACATGTGCCGGAACATTCTCATTCTCCAAAGTTACAGGTTGCGGATAACCCATATTTAGCTGAGGTGTGGCAGTATCAGCGGTCTTTTCCGGCTGAGGAACCACTTCCGCCTGGGGAGGCAGCTGGTTCGCCTTATCAAAATAATAAAGGTTATTCTCCTCAATCTTCCTGATAAGCATGCCGGCATAATCCGGATTCGTAGCGTACCCTGCCCTTTTCAGTCCGTGTGCCCACCCTTTATAGTCTGTTTGAGAAAGATTAAAAAGTTCCTTATAACGCGATCCCGACTTCAGAAAATCAGAATGATCGTAAAAAGAATCTTCCGGACGGGAATATTTTCTGAAACAATCATTTCTTCTGTCATCATTATGCCTGATTGCCGGTCCTGTCCAATCGTTGTGGCATTTGATACCAAAATGATTATTTCCCTCCCGGGCAAGGGTGCTTCTGCCGAAATCAGATTCAATCATACCCTGGGCAAGAGTTATGCTTGCGGGCACCCCGGTTCTCATCATTTCACTTACGGCCAGGCTGCTGTACCTGTTAATATATGCCTGGGCGCCGGCATCAGGAGAATAGGGTGAAGTTGAAGTTCTGCCGGCTCTGCAGGAGGTAAGCAGAGGGATAATAATAAGCAAAAACAGCAGGGATGATTGTTTGAACATATTTTAAAATTTGCGTAAAAATAGAAAAAAGTGCCTAAAGTTTAAAGTGCCTAAAGTACTTAAAGTTATAATCACTAATTAATTAACTCTAAGTACTCCAAACTTTAGCTCACTCCAAACTTTTTTCCCATTTTAAATATTACATTTGTAACTCTTACTGGATAAGAGTGTTATGATTAGGAAAGAGAATATCACATTTTCGTACCAGGAAATTGATGATCCCGGTGAACTTGAATCTGCCGATCGTGAACTTCTGGATCTGGCCCGTAAAGCAGCAAATAATGCCTATGCTCCATATTCCCGGTTCAAGGTGGGCGCAGCCCTCAGGCTTGAAAGCGGGAAGATAATCCTCGGGACAAATGTTGAAAATGCCGCGTTTCCCTCGGGGATCTGTGCTGAAAGGAATGCCATCTCTAATGCATCAGCTAATCATCCGGGCGACAAATCTGTTGCAATGGCAATTGCTGCAATGACCGAAGATGGGCTCACCGACGACATTGTATCTCCATGCGGAAATTGCCGCCAGGTGATAGCCGAGGAAGAATCAAGGAACGGGAAAAATATCAGGATTATCCTGAGCAGCAAGGACAAAATCCGGATTATTGAAAAGTGCGGGGACCTTCTTCCCCTTCAGTTCAGTAAAAATCACCTCAGGTCTGCTCTTCGCTGATCACCAGCTGGAAGCCTGCACCATGAATATTTTTAATATTTAGCCTGGTATCTTCTGAAAGAAATTTTCTCAGTTTAGTTACATACACATCCATGCTCCGGGCAGTGAAATAATCATCATTGCCCCATATCTTTTTAAGAGCCATTTCCCTGCTTATAAGCGTATTGGGATTAGTGACCAGCAGTTCAAGCAGCTGCGCCTCTTTAGGGGAGAGTTTCTTCTCATCGTCACCTGCTGTAAGGGTCCTGAGCTTCGCATTGAAGATGAATTTGCCCAGTTCATAAATATCTTTTGTTCCACTCTGAAAATCTCGGCGAGCAAGAATTGCACGAATCTTTGCAAGAAGGATATCGGTATCAAAAGGCTTGGTGATATAATCGTCTCCACCTACGCCATATCCTTTAAGAACATCCTCCTTAAGCTTCTTGGCAGTAAGAAAAATAATAGGAACAAGGTTGTTTATCTGCCGGATTTCGTTGGCAATAGTGAAGCCATCGACGTGGGGCAGCATCACATCAAGGATGCAAATATCAAATAGCCCCTTCCTGAAATGCTCAACTGCATACTTGCCGTCATCAACCCATTCCACATTAAAATCGTTAATCTCGAGGTACGATTTCAGTACTGATCCGAAACTCAGATCATCCTCGACAAGATAAATTCTGATACTTTTTGAACTCATTTTCAATTCTCCTGGTTAAATGGTAGAAATACGTCGAACCGGCTTCCTTTGCCAGGTTCGCTTGCAACAATAACATTTCCCCTGTGTGCCTCAATTATAGCACGGGAATAATTAAGCCCCAGGCCAAAACCTTTGACATCATGCACATTCCCGGCAGTCTGGCGGTAAAATCTCTCAAATATCCTGCTCTGAACGTTTTTGCTCATTCCGATACCCTTGTCTTCCACCGACATTATTATTCCTTTTTCATTATTCTTTGTCGTCACGGTTATATCCGGTGATTCAGGTGAATACTTAATAGCATTATCAAGCAGGTTGTTTATAAGGTTTAAAAGGTGCTCCTCGTCGCCATAAATAACAGGATTGATGGCATCGAGATTCAGATGGATCTTACCATTTCGCTGCTGCACGAGAATGTCTATTGTCTCAACAGCCCGTTCAATAACATTATGAAGCGATATATTCTCAAACTTAAAATCAATCTCCTTCTTATCGAGTGAGGCAATCTGCAGAATTGTCTCAACTTTTTTATTCATTCTGCTGTTCTCTTTCTTTATCATGCTGATAAAATGCCTGATACTCGACTCGTCATTTATCACTTTGGGGTTTGTGATGGTATCAGCAGCAAGAGATATTGTAGCTATTGGCGTCTTGAATTCATGGGTCATATTGTTTAGAAAGTCAGATTTCATCTCCGAGATCTTTTTCTGCCGGATGATAAAAAACAGGCTCATCGCAAATGTTGCCAGGATAATCAGGGAGAAAAGAAGAGAACCCCCGAGAATCCATGCCATGGAACCCAGAACATAGTTGGCTCTTTCCGGAAACACTACCGAAAGGAGAATGTCCTGAGGGATGATGTTATCGGCAAAGAGGCTTACCTTGTATTTGCTTCTAAGGAAGTCATTCCTGTTAGATTTCTTAAATGTTCCTTCAGTGACTTTACCGTTTTTGATGACTGCAAATTCAAAAGGTGTCTGGATTCCGGTATAAAGGAATGAGCGCCCCAGAGCATGTTCAATCTCCTTGTTATCGACATCCATTGTTTTTTCCCACTGGTATACCTCAGCAATCATCTGGTCGCTCATATTCTGAAACTCACTCGACCTTTTTCTTAACATATTAATAAAATCTTTCTGCGAGACAGAAAAGCTGCCCTGCCCTCCCCCGACACCATTATTATGGTTGATTGTGATCTTTTTCTGCGGATTATCAGGTGAGGAAAATGACACGGATACTGAATCGGTTGTAAGGGTCGTGTCATGCGTAACGATAACTGGTTCTTTGCCAGTTGCCTGAGTAACCGATTGGTTTGTAATCCTGACACTGACATTACCGCTGTTACCGACAGAATAGCTCTGAGTTGTTACATAACGAGTAATATTATCCGAAGTATCGCCGGATATATCAGAATCAGGTATCAGGAAGTTATTGAAGAAGCTTATTTTTCTTGACGATTCAATGTCTGCAGCTGCATCATGAATACTTGATTTCACGAAATAATCGAAGTTCTCATTTCTGATCCCTATTTCTTTTTTTATCCATATAATCTGAACCCAGATAATACCTATTATCGAAACAAGCATCATAACAATGAGACCTACGAATTTTTTCGTGTTCATAATACAAAATTAACTTATCATACCATAATTCATGCAGGTTTTAACTTTTCATTAACTCTTATTAACCTCAATTTAACGTCATTATACAGGTCAATATCTAATTTTGAACAATAATTAAAACCTATTCGCCATGAAAATCATCCTCAGAAACTTTTTATTGTTTTTGTCAGCTTTAATTGTGCCGCTATCATCTGCGATCTGTCAGGATATAAAAACAGAAAATAAAATCAAAGTGGTATTGGATGATGGATCAGGGGCAAAAACTGTTATGGACACTACCTTCACTAATGGTCAGCTGCCTGATTCAGTTATTCTCAAGAACGGCAAGGTGATATATTTTGCTGAAAACATGAAAGAGGTTAAAGATGGGAAATCTCCGGAGAAGATATTAGTGACAGTAACCTCAACCGGCGGTGATGAGAAAAATAAGGAGCAGACAATCATAACGACATATGAAAATTCAGCCAGAAACAGCAAAGCCAGTAGCGATGGGACAAAACATTCCTATTCATACTCCAGTTCCGGGAACAGCGACGGAAAGTCGGAAAGCCAAACGGTCATTGTCACAAACGATGATAAGGATTTAACTGCCGGCAGGGAAAAGGTCATAATAATCAAAGATGGGAAAGTTATAAAAGATGAGAGTGATAAGGATTTCAATACTCTGGAAAAACTCGAAAAAAATGATGAGAATGGCGAAATGACGAAATACGTAATTGAAAAGGATGGGGTTGTCGTTACGGTTGAAAGCAAGGATGAAGCTAAAGCTGAGGACCTGATTAAGGAGATTGAAAATAAACTCGGTGTAAATAAGGAGGAAAATCAAAGAAAAGAGATTGTAAAGACCGAAACCAAAAAGACAATAAAGAAATAGTTCATTCCGATCAGGTGTTCATGTTCAATTCTGAAAATGAGTCGGTTTCCCGACTCATTTTCTTTTTTATACATCAGTATCTTTAAACAGGTTCCAGATATCGCCTTCAGGGAATGGTGCGGTAATGATCAACTTCTCTTTTTTCACCGGATGAATGAACTCAAGTCTGCGTGCCAGAAGGCTTATGCTGCCATCATCGTTTGACCTTGAGTACCCATACTTAAGGTCGCCTTTTATCGGGCATCCAATTGCCGACAGCTGCGCCCTTATCTGGTGGTGACGCCCGGAATGGAGCTCAATTTCGAGCAGATAATATCGTTCAGAACGGCCGGCAAGACGATATGTCAGGCTCGCTTTTTTAGAACCTTTTACTTCCTTGTCGTAAACATATGTTTTGTTCTGATCTTCAATTTTCTTAAGAAAATGGGTTATCGTCTGTGAATCTTCAGGAGGCCTCTCCTTCACGATAGCCAGGTAGGTTTTCTTCACCTGGGCTTCCCTTAACATTTCATTCAACCGTTCAAGCGCCTTGGATGTCCGTGCATATAATATGACTCCGCTTACCGGACGGTCAAGCCTGTGAACAACGCCAAGAAAGACCTCTCCGGGTTTTTTGTATTTTTCGGCTAAATATTTTTTAACCTCCGTATCAAGAGAAATATCGCCCGTTTTGTCACCCTGTGAAAGATCGGAAGAACGTTTAAGGACAGCGATCAGGTGGTTGTCTTCGTAGAGTACCCTGACCATTATTAGTATTGTTCTTTTTCGTTGGGAAATTCCTGTGTCCTGACATCATTGATATAATTCCGGACCGCGCCCTTTATTTCTGCATAAAGATTATGATATCTCCGGAGGAACCGGGGCGAAAACTCCTGGGTGATGCCAAGCATATCGTGAAGCACGAGCACCTGTCCATCAGTCTTTCGTCCTGCACCGATACC
>PMBC01000002.1 GCA_003152835.1 Bacteroidales bacterium
ATACTGTGTTCTCTTGAGTGCAGGAAAGGTTTGCAAAAACCGTGACAAGTCTTATAACCTTTATTGTCCGTGTTATGGTTAGTTCTAATATTAAAACTGTCAATTCATTACGAATTTGTCCGGGTAGTTGAGATTCGAAAATCTAACTGGTCAAGCAGACATATCCTAATTGTCTCGAAATGCTGAGTTTATCAATTTTATGGGAGAATTTCCTCTGCTTTAAAATTTATATATAGCTCCAATAGTGATTGCATTCAAAGAAACAATGTTGCTTAGTCCGGCCCCAATATTGAAATATGATCCTTTGTCTTTTGAAGTACCCACTTTAGAGGTGACATAACTATAACCAAAGCTCAAAATATTGAGGGAAGTTTCAAGTGATAATTTCTCCGAAATATCATAAGCCAGTCCTGGGAATATGTTTAAATATGTACGTGTTTGTTTAGGCCCGTCATCTGTTGTTCCTCCTGATTTTACACTTTGATTGGAGAACTCTACTCCAATGTTTCCCTGACCATAAACCGAAAACTTATTCCATTTAACAGCGTAATACCTCAAAAAGGGGTTTACTCCAATGCCAGAAGCTTTTGTAATAGTTTCAGTATTGACATCTGTTTTACTACCAGACAGGAAAAAATCTAATTCTAATCCTATTGCCAGTTTTTCAGATAAAAATTTGCCAGCATTTGGCCGAAGACTGAGATAATAACCTGATGATTTTTGTGTAGTGGTTCCTTCGTGGTCATTGTTAGAAGTATTAAATCCAGCACTTCCTCCAACAAATACCTGCGCTTTTAGATTGATGAAGACAAAAGAGCAAATAGCGATTAAAAAAACCTTACAAGATTTCATAAATATTAATTTTTGAATTATGCCTACTCTTTGGTTTTTCGGCCTCCACCAATCAGGGAAACAGTATAAGTTTTAGTGTTAATGAACTCACAGCAAATATCAAACCAATCTCTCATATTTATAATTACCAGTAAATCAATCTAAATTGGCGAACAGGAATTGCCATGTCATACGAATTTTGTAAAGGTTACCAATCCTTGTAGATTAGCAGGTCTTGTCTCTGGATAAAAAATTTGTCAATGTTCCCAACCCTGGTAAAAGGGCAGGAGTAGTCCAGTTTTACGAATTTGTCACGGTTACAAATCAAGGTGGCAAAGCAGGATTTGTCACGATACCTGAACCTCGCTTTTGAGTTATGGTTAGTTTTGATAATCTGTCTAACTATCACGAAATGTGAGAATTAACCATAACGGCCCGGCAATAAAGNNTGGCGCGGTTTTTGCCGTCAAGTTGCAAGTTTTTTGAATTTTACGAGTGTCGCGGTACAAGGTTTATTGAGAGCAGTTCACCTGTCCCCTTATACAGGTTTTGTTGAGAGCAGCGGCGCCGTCACGGTGATGTCCCCTTACAGTGTTATTTTATTAACAGTAGAAATGGTTTGCAAAAACCGTGACAAGTCTTATAACCTTTATTGTCCGTGTTATAGGCTGCTTTTATTTTTTAAGTATCAAGAAAATCCCAATCAGAACCCATAACCCATCTTAAAGCAGAAAGTTTGCCATTTAGCATTCCCCATTCAAAGTCATCCCATGGTCCTAGATTCTCTAATCCATATTTTAGTTCGACTTTTTTAGCAGACTTCCTAGCACCTTCAAAAATTTCTCTAGGAGTTTCATTGGGATTGTATAAACCGCTTGAAATATTTTCAACTATTTTGTGCTCTCCAATCTTTATATGATACAACCAATTCTGATGTCTGTTGTACCAAATCTTATCAAGTAATTCACCTTCAGCGGTCATAATCTCGGTCAAACTTCTTGGTTCTTCTATCCATTCATCCTCGATCATTATCTCGGTAACTAAGTCTGGTCTAATTCTATAAATAGCTTCTGCCAATTTTGTAAAGTATTGAGATTTTATTTTTGAAAAATAGGATGAAAAATCAGGATGCGGAATTCTGTCATTTCCATTCGGTAAACTAAAATCATTTTTATTGTGTGTAACAAATGCAAATCTGACCCCTGTAGAATTTTTGTTTAGGACACAAGCTGCATATGTTTCCATTATTATAGCATCATTGAAACTATTTTTTTGTCTATGAAATGGCGCTCTTTTTTCAATTGCTCTCTGGGCAGCTAACAGTTTAATATCATTTGTCGTCTCAATTATGTCAGCATCATTGAGCAGTTTCTCAATTCTAGCAATAGAAACTATGGCACTTTCCCCTAAAGAAGGAATCTTATAATCTACATCGCTTAATAATTCTAAAGTTGCTCTTTTCTTTTTTGGGTCCCCAAATTTATCAACTACGTCTTTTACTCTTTTAATAATGTTTGAGAGACTTTGACTACTTTCTTTAATCACCCTTTCTTTATTTCGTTCGAACTCATCTATAACTGTTCGTGGAACTATTAAAGAAAGCTCCTTTCTTTTTATCAATTCCTCGATAACGTTTAAAAGAGCTTGTTGATCAGGACTTTTCGCAATGTCTAACCAGACACATGTGTCCACAAGGATTTTATGCATAATGTTCTTTTTAGCTGTTAATCAAGTAGTTTGCTCCAAGTTGCCTATAACGGCCCGGCAATAAAGGGCGTTTGTGTTGCTGAGTGAATGGAGGCTGGAGCAGAATCCCCGCATCGGGTAAGAGTCCCGGTACCAGCCGGAATGAACGAAGTATGGCGCGGTTTTTGGAGTCATGGTGCAAAGTTTCGGGCCTATACGAGTATCGCGGTACAATGCTGATAGAAAACAGGTTAGTTATCACCTTATTGTTATTTTATTAACAGCACTGGTGCAGTATCGCGGTACAAGTTGATAACGGAGCCTGGAATTTATCATGGTACAGAATCTAAATTGCGAGCACTGGTGCGGAGTCCAGATGGTGCGATTTAAGGGTCACGTTATAAGAAAGCAGTTAGTTCAAAAACCGTGACAAAAAAATGACCTTTATTGTCCGTGTTAGGCTTAGTATGTTAGTCTAGTTAAAGGGTAACAAATATTATAATTTGCTATTCTCTACTTAGTTTTTGAGTAATATCATTTTT
>PMBC01000168.1:0-1444 GCA_003152835.1 Bacteroidales bacterium
AGAGGAATTGAATTCAGCGAAGTAAGGGAATACCAGTACGGCGATGATATACGAAGCATAGACTGGAATGTCACTGCCCGCCTTAATCATCCATATATTAAGGTTTTTGAGGAGGAGAGGGAGCTGACAGTAATGCTTCTCATTGATGTCAGCGGATCAGGTTCTTTCGGAACAGCTGTGAATTTCAAACGTGATGTCATGACAGAAGTTGCTGCTGTTATATCGTTCTCAGCCATTTTCAATAACGATAAGATCGGAGTTATCTTTTTCTCCGATAAAGTCGAAAAATTCATTCCTCCAAAAAAAGGCAGAAAACATATTTTGAGGATTATCAGGGAACTTCTTGATTTTAAGCCTGAAAGTCTTAAAACAAACCTCGATGAGCCACTGAGATATCTTACAAACGCTATCAAAAAAAGATGTACGGCATTTATACTTTCAGATTTTATTACTCCCGGATTTGAATCAGCTCTCCGGATTGCCTCGAATAAACACGATATAGTCGCCCTTAAGGTTTATGACCCTATGGAAACTTCACTTCCCAAGGTCGGACTAATAAAGGTATCAGACTCTGAATCGGAAGCCGAAAGATGGATAGATACTTCTTCGAAAAGTGCAAGAATTGCTTACAGTGATTGGTGGAACGGTCACCTGGATGAAATTAGATCTGTATTTAAAAGGTGTGGTGTTGATTCAGCCTGCATAAGCACGGCTGAAGATTATGTTAAACCCCTTATTAAGCTGTTTGAGGCCAGGTAGGCATGAAGAAATTACTTATCATATTAATTGTTTCTATATCAGCGGTTTTATCAGCTGGGGGACAGGATATAAAAGTTGGTGCCTCTTTTGATACATCCAGGATATTTATTGGGGATCAGGTGCATTATACTATTACCGTTGAAAGACCATCTGATCTTTCTGTTTCAATCAAAACATTAAGAGATACCCTCTGCAAAAATGTTGAAATAGTCTCGGGCCCTTCAGTTGACAGTTTATTAATGCAGGATAATAAACTGAAAATAATCAGGAAATATCTCATAACATCTTTCGATTCAGGATTTTACCAGGTTCCTCCGGTTTATGCTGAAATTAAAGATGCCTCCGGCATTAAAAGATATTATTCAGATTACTCTCCTCTTCAGGTAATGCGGGTAAAAATTGCCCCGCCTGATACTACGGCTAAAATATTTGATATAATAAAGCCTTACAAAGCACCAGTTACTCTCGGGGAGATCATTCCCTGGCTCATTATTGCATTGATTGCAGCTGCACTTGCATGGGGGGTAATTCTTCTTTTCCGACGGTTTAAAAAGAACAAAAGTGTTGACGAACCTGTCAGAAGTCCGGATCCGGCACATATAATTGCCTTCCGCGAACTTGAAAAACTCAAAGAGGATCAGGTTTGGCAGAAGGGTGAGCTAAAACATTACTATACCAGGCTTAC
>PMBC01000168.1:1492-16796 GCA_003152835.1 Bacteroidales bacterium
GAAGAGCATTTTGATAATTCATGGAAATTCGTTGAAAACACCAAAGTGAAAGAAGAGATTCCTGAAAATAACAAATCAGTTGAAAAGAGGGAGGTGAAGTCATGACAGGAATATCATTCGCTCAACCGTACTTTCTCTGGCTGCTATTGCTTATCCCGGGTATTATAACCTATTATTTTTTCAGGCAGCAGAAGACTTCAGCATCGTTGCAGATGTCCGGACTTCAGCAGTTTAAAAACTACAGGGATACTTTCCGTAATTATCTTCGTTATATTCTTTTCGGGCTTAAAGTTCTTGCAATAACGCTACTGATCTTTGTTCTCGCCCGTCCACAGAAAACCGACAGGTTTCAGAACTCAACCACTGAAGGAATCGATATCATTCTTGCAATAGACATATCCGGAAGTATGCTTGCCCGCGACTTTAAGCCCGACAGGCTTGAGGCTTCAAAAAATGTTGCAACAGAATTTATCTCAGGACGACCATATGACAGGATCGGACTTGTTGTTTTCAGCCGTGAGAGCTTTACTCAGTGCCCGCTGACCACTGATCACGCTGTTCTTATAAACCTTATGAGGGAAATCAAGAGCGGCATGATTGAAGATGGTACTGCCCTTGGTAACGGTCTGGCAACAGCTGTCAACAGGATTAAAGATTCACAGGCTAAAAGCAAAGTAATAATCCTGTTGACTGATGGAGTTAATAACATGGGAGATGTAGCACCTGCAACAGCTGCAGATATTGCAAAAACGTTTGGCATTAGGGTTTACACAATTGGTGTTGGAACGCAGGGAACAGCTCCATACCCTGTTCAGACGCCATACGGCATGCAATTTCAGATTATGCCGGTTGAAATTGACGAGGCAATACTTAAGGTTATTGCAACCGAGACCGGAGGCAGATATTTCAGGGCTACTGATAATAATAAACTTGTCCAGGTCTATGGTGAAATCGATAAACTGGAGAAATCCAAGATCGATGAAAAGCAGTTTACGCGAAGAGAAGAAAAATTCCTGTTTCCTGCTTTGATTGCCTTTATCCTTCTGGCACTTGAAGTCATTACGCGTCAGACAGTTTATAAAAACCTTACTTAAAAACGGAAGAGAATGCAGTTATTCAGATTTGCAAATCCAGATTATCTGTACCTGTTGCTGCTGCTTCCGGTTATGATCCTGTTTTATGTATTAAATTATTACTGGAAGAAAAAAGCTTTACTTAGAATGGGCGATCCAGGTTTGATCAGGAAACTGATACCGGAGTCTTCCATTATACGTCCTGCTCTTAAGTTCATTCTTCAATTGGTTGCTATGGCATCACTCATAATAATACTCGCCAGGCCGCAGTTCGGTTCAAAACTCGAAGAAGTTAAAAAGCAGGGTGTTGAGGTAATTATTGCACTCGATGTCAGTAATTCAATGCTTGCCGGTGATATTCAGCCTGACCGCCTTACCAGGGCTAAACAGGCCCTTACCAGGCTTATCGATAACCTTGATAACGACAGGATCGGATTAGTTGTCTTTGCCGGAGATGCATATACCCAGATTCCTATAACGACGGATTATATTTCGGCAAAGATGTTCCTGAATGCTATTAGTCCTGAAATGGTGCCGAAACAGGGAACAGCCATTGGATCCGCTATTGAACTTGGGATGCGGTCATTCAGCCCGGGTGAGGGAAAAGGCAAAGCCATGATAATAATTACTGATGGCGAGAATCATGAAGACGATCCGGTATCGAAAGCAGCCGAAGCCGCAAAGGAAGGCATTGTAATACATACTATAGGGATCGGATCCACAGATGGCGTTCCTGTACCTGTGACAATTAACGGGAAAAAAGAATATCTTAAGGATATCGACGGCAATACTGTCGTATCAAAGCTCGATGAAGATATCCTGAAAAGAATTGCCATTGCAACAGGAGGTAGTTATGTAAGGGCAAACAATTCAAATATCGGACTCGACGAGATATTCCGCGAGATAAAGAAAATGAAGAAACAGGAAATGGAAAGCAAAATGTACACTGAATATAATGACCAGTTCCAGATTTTTGCAGCAATTTCATTATTCCTTTTGATACTTGATTTTATTATAATGGAGCGCAAAAACAGGAAACTGGCAAATATCAAATTATTTAAATTCGGGTTATAAGGATAAATTTGTTCTTACAATGGTTGAAGAAAGACATACTGATATTCATAGTTTCGGACCCGGCATTCTGATCTTAATCTTATTTTTTGCATCGGCAGTTATAACATTTGCCCAGGCCGACAAGAAATTCATCAGGCAGGGCAACCATGCATATGAAAAAGAGAAATTCCCTGACTCGGAGATCTTATACAGAAAAGCTCTTGATAAGAATAAAGAATCAGCAGATGCACTGTTTAATACCGGTGATGCCCTTTACAAACAGAAAAAATATGAAGAGGCTGGCAAGCAGTTTGATGTGAATTACAGTATGAATGAAGATAAAAAAAAGAAATCTGCAAGCCTTTATAATATGGGGAACTCGCTTCTGATGGCAAATAAAGTCAAAGAGAGCATTGATGCATATAAAGGCTCTCTGAAACTTAATCCGAAGAATATAGAAGCCAAGTATAACCTGGCTTATGCCCAGGACTTGCTACAGAAACAACAACAACAGCAACAACAGCAGCAAAAAGACCAGGACAAGAAAGATCAGAACCAGGATAAAAACAAGGATAAACAGCAGCAGAACAAAGACCAGAAAGATAACCAGGACAAGAAAGATCAGAACCAGGATAAAAAAGATCAGCAGCAGCAACAACAACAACAGGATCAGGGAATATCGAAGGAGGATGCCCAGCGGGTATTGGATGCTCTTGCAAATGATGAGAAATATGTCCAGGAAAAAGTCAGGCTTGCAAAAGCTGCAAAGGAAAAGGTCAGAACAATAAAAAACTGGTGATCTGAAACATTGAAATGAGAAGAGCAATTTTAAATACTGTTTTTTTAATACTCCCGGTTATTCTGAGATCTCAGGATATCTCAGTTCAGGCAGAATATCCTTCTGTTGTGGAAGCGGGCCAGCAATTCACCGTCACCTGGACGGTCAACGAAGGGGGCGGAGAGTTTTCAGCACCTGCATTTGACGGATTTACCAAATTAATGGGACCGCAAACATCGTATAGTTCGAGCACCCAGATAATCAATGGCAAGATGTCGCACCAGACATCTTATAGCTACGTGTATTATCTCCAGGCTATGAACGTGGGCAAGTTTGAGATAACGCCAGCTTCGTTCACATTAAAAGGGAAAATTTACTATTCCGACCCGATGAAGATCGAAGTAGTCAGCGGGAGCAGCCAGTCTCAGCAGAATGTACAGACAGGCGGAAATCCAACCCGTAATAATGAAAATGTTAAGAATGCCGGCGGGAACCTTTTTCTCAATCTGTCGGTGAACAGGAAGGACGTCTATATTGGTGAAGGTATTGTTGCGGGGGTAAAAATATATACAAGAACTAACATTGCCGGCATTAATGAGATTAAATATCCGGCATTTACCAATTTTCTGAAAGCCGATATCGAAACACCACAGCTCAGTTCATTGAAGCAGGAGAATGTAAATGGTACTGTATACGGAACAGGATTGATACAGCAGTTTCTCCTTTATCCGCAGGTAACAGGCGAGATTACCATCGACCCGGTGCAGATAACGGTCCTGATACAACAGAAAAATGGTCAGCAGGATCCCTTCTTCGGAGACTTTTTCACTTCATATGAAAATGTCCCGAAAGCGGTTGCCAGCAAACCTGTCAGGATAAATGTCAGGCCTCTGCCTGGCACAAAACCTGATGATTTTTCAGGTACAGTGGGTAAACTGGCTCTGAAAGCCACATTGACTAAGGATTCTGTAAATGTGAATGATGCAGTCAATTTCAAGATCACTATCTCAGGAAATGGAAATTTAAAGCTTGCTGAAGCTCCTGCCCTGAAGCTCTCATCCGATGTCGAAGTTTACGATCCGAAAATAACTGATGATATCAAGAATACAATAAACGGAACGTCAGGGCAAAAGACTTTTGATTACCTTCTTATTCCGCGTCATTATGGTGATTTTACCATCCCCTCAGTGACTTATTCCTTCTTTAATACTTCAACGGGAAAGTATGAGAGGCTTGCCTCAGGAGAGTTCCATCTCCATGCCAGAAAGGGAACTGAGCAGGTAACACCAGGAATTGCCGTCTATGGCGGTGTATCAAAAGAGGACGTAAAATACCTCGGCAAGGATATTCGTTTCATCAGGAATAACCCCGGAAATCTTTCAAAATCGGCTAATATCCTGCTGACAAAAAGGTCCTACTACAGCCTGTTTATTCTTGCTTTGCTCATTTTCCTTATTATCCTTTTTGTGCGAAGGGAACATATAAGGCGCAACGCCGACCTTACTGCAGTAAGAAACCGTAAAGCNNCTTAGCGATAAGCTGAACATTCCGGTCTCTGACCTTACAAGGAATAATGCAATCTCTTCCCTGAAGGAAAAAGGCATTGATGAAGAGAAAATCAAGGTCCTGACTGGGATCCTTGACAATTGCGAATATGCAAGGTATGCTCCGGCCTCAGACGGGAGTCAGGCAAGTGTCATTTACAGTGGAGCTTCAAAGTTTATAAGTGATGTTGAAAACTCAATCGGGTAGAAGATGAAATCAAGATTATTTGTCCTATCAACTCTTCTTGTCCTGCAGCTATTTTTTAATGAGGCATTCCCCCAGGATGCAAAGAATGAGAAATTCGGGCAGGGAGTTGATCTCTTCACCTCCGGCAGCTTTGATAAAGCCCTGAACCAATGGATTGACCTTTACAATACCGGTTACAGATCAGCAGAACTTGAATATAATATAGGCAATGTGTATTTTAAGCTGAATAATATTCCCGGTGCGATCCTCTTTTATGAGCGTGCACATCTGCTTAAACCTGCTGATGAGGATGTTAACTATAACCTTCAGATAGCCAGGACACTGATTGTTGACCGTTTTGAAGAGATCCCTGAGCTCTTTTTTGTCAGGTGGTTTAAGTTTGTATCATTGTCCTTATCGACTAATACCTGGGCAAGCATCAGCATTGTGACTTTCGTCTTATGCCTCCTTTTCCTTTCGCTCTATTTTTACTCTTCTAAATACAAGCTGAAAGTACTGGGATTCTGGTTCGCACTTCTGTTACTCCTTGTTTCACTTTCGTCACTGGCATTTTCAGCCACGAGCAGGCAAATGGTCCACAACAGTCATAAAGCGATAATATTCAGCCCGCAGATCAGCGGTAAAAGCTCGCCGGATAACAGCGGGACTGATCTTTTCATACTTCACGAAGGCACAAAAGTGACGACAGGTGAGAAAGTTGGCGATTGGTATGAAATAAGACTTTCTGACGGAAATAAGGGCTGGATACCAACCGAAAGCATGCAGATAATTTAGTCTTCCTGCAACTTTTTTGCTATCTTTAGGGTCAGTAAAAAGTAAACCAACAAATCCTATCCTGCTGTGAAAAAAATAGTTCTCCTTTTTTTTATAGTTGTTTGCCTTGTTGCATGCAAGAAGACAAAATTTGCTCCTGAGGGACCGACGGATGTCAGAGTTGAAAACCTTTCCGATGTAACCTGGGTAGAGGTTATTGTAAATACCTCTGGCGGCATTGATACGCTGGGTAATATACCTGCCGGCGGCAAATCAGGATACTTCCGCTTTGAAAAAGCGTACAATGTGGCCGATATAACTGCAACTATCAATGGAGAAAAGTATTCTACTGCGCCAGTAAATTATACTTACCTTGTTTATATCGGACAGGATAAGATTACATATTCGGTATATATTAAAAATCCTGCCACAAAGCTTCTTGAAATATTCCATTGTTCCCGCGATGCACCTCTTGACAGCATATGAAAAATAAAACTATCAACAGCGCTCGGATTCCATTATACAGGGACGCTGGATTTGAGCTGACAGATGCCGCAACAACTTCAAAGGCATTTGCCGGGGAGGCAAAAAATGAGCATGAACCTGAATTATATATTTATTCACGGTACAGAAACCCTACTGTTGTCGCCGCTGAAAAAGAGATAATGAGCCTTGAAGGCTCAAAATGGTCTCTGCTCACGCAATCGGGCATGTCGGCAATCGACATAGCCTTTTCAATTTTCCAGAATGGTAAAAAGGTAAGACCATGGCTTCTTTTCAGTGAAATCTATGGTGGTACCATATCATTTGCGGAAAACATACTGAAGAATCGCAGAGGTCTTGACATCCGGAGTTTTGTTCCCGTAAATGAAAAGTACGACCTCAGGGCTTTTGAACTCCTGATGAAGAGTCTCAGGCCTGAGATTTTGTACATTGAAGCAATCTCAAACCCAATGCTTATCGTTCCTGATGCGGAAGCTGTAATTAAAATAGCAAAGAAATACAGCGCAAAAATCATTGTCGACAATACCTTTGCAACTCCGTATCTGTGGAAACCCCTGATGAGCGGTGTGGATATTGTAATACATAGCGCAACAAAGTATTTTTCGGGACATGGAAACCTTACTGCAGGGGTCCTTTGCGGAAACAATATTTCATATATGAAATCTGCGATTGAATACAGGAAGTTAGCAGGCCACATGATATCGGCAGATGATGCTTACAGGCTTCATACGCAGGTTCAGACTTTCAGCCTGAGGTTCAGGCAGCAATGCTTTAATGCCTCAAGGATTGCTGAAATTCTGGTAAGGTCAGAAAAAGTTAACAAAGTGTGGTATCCTGGACTGAAGGGTCATTCAACTCATAAAGAAGCTCTTAAATTATTTGGCGATAAGGGGTTTGGTGGTATGGTCACTTTTGATTTTGCCGACACCGATGGTGCTGAAAAGAAGAAAAGGAGGGATAGTTTCATTAAGGCAGTTTCAGGAAGCATAAAACTCATTCCCACCCTGGGCGATCCACGTACTATCCTAATGCCTGTTGAAGCAGTCTGGGGAGCAAAATATCCTGAACCCGGAATGATCAGACTATCTGCTGGCTTTGAAGATACTGACCATCTTGCCAAAACTATAATACATGGCCTTCAGGCGGTGAAATAAATTCCGGATATTACTTCACCTATTCAGCTTATCAGCAGATAATTACCTGTTTTATTACCGCCAGTTCACCGGCTCAATTCCCTTTTCAGAAAGGTAGCTGTTGCATTTACTGAAATGCCTGTTTCCAAAGAATCCTCTTGAAGCAGAGAGAGGAGAGGGGTGGACCGATTCAAGCACAAGATGCCTTGATCTGTCAATTGATCCTCCTTTCTTTTGTGCATAGGCTCCCCAAAGGAAAAAAACCAGATTATTTTTATCGCGGTTAAGTATAGTGATGGCAGCGTCAGTGAATTGTTCCCATCCTTTTCCCTGGTGTGAGCCTGGAGTATGAGCTCTGACAGTAAGTGTAGCGTTAAGCAGAAGGACACCCCGGGAAGCCCACCGCTCAAGATTACCGGACATTTCCGGTTTATAGCCAAGGTCAGATTCAATCTCCTTAAAAATATTAATGAGGCTTGGAGGAAAATCTATTCCTTCTCTGACAGAAAAACATAAACCATGAGCCTGTCCAGGTCCGTGATATGGATCCTGACCGATAATAACCGCTTTTACCTTATCAAATGGGCAAAGGTTAAACGCATTGAAAATAAGGCTGCCAGGAGGATAAATAGTTCTGGTCCTGTATTCCTCCCTGATATATTCAGAGAGCCTGGAAAAATATTCTTCCTCAAACTCATCCTTGAGTTTAGAACCCCAGCCTGATTCAATTTTAACCTCCATAAACAATGAAAATATTTGTAAGTTCCGGCATTATACAACGGATTGCAAATTAAAATAAATATTACGGATTGTCAATTAAACGTGGCTGCCGGAATACTCCGGCAGCCGTTTTTATCAAATCACCCTCACACCTAAACTAAAACTACTCCTGTTGATTAAAAGCAGTCCATACTCATCTTAATAATTAAAAGATGAAATATGTTATTGATGATAAATTTATGAAATAAACAAACATGACTCATATATTTTATAATAATTAATATGATTTATTTATAAACATTAACAATAATAAAACCGTTCCGGGAGGGAACGGTTTTATTAATATTAAAAAAATTAAATTGCTCTATTGCAAGGAAATCAGAACCATAATTTTCCCTGTTCCGCTTCCTGAGAAACTTTCAACGGCTTTCCCGATAATTGCATTGCGTCTTTTTTCATTTTCGGCAAGAATTGATTTCATTTCATCAAAATCCTTAGCCTTGCTTACATCCAGAAGCGTCCATTTCATGGCATGTCCTGTAATTGATGAAGTTGTAAGCATATCTCCAGGAATTATTGGGCCATTCTCGCCGCTTACCTTAACAGGAACACGTCCGTTTAATGCCAGCTGTGTTGCAGTACCTCCATCACTGGTCTTTGAAGATTTTTTATCCGCTAACATTTCTGTCCCCATAACAATAAAAGGTTTGGTGGATATGACGCCTAAAACGCTGGTTTGATAGGCTTTTGAAGACTTTATAACACTCTCTTTATTCCTCTCATCAGCAATTACAACATCACCGGGTTCAGTATTTGCATTGGAGTCTTTGTAGTATTCTGCAACATCCATTGGGGTTCCGTTAAGGTTATCAGTATTAATAACATCCGCATAAAGTCCCATATATGTCCCGGAAGTTCCGGTATTGTAGAAATACCCGCTGTAATAATAGTTTACGGTTGCATCAGCTCTGTTAACGTAAGATTTGATTCCATATACTGAGGTTGTGGTAAGAAACCCTATTCTGGGAATATATATTCTCATGGTACGTTTATCATTAAGGCTTATGTTAGCATGCTCACCCTCGAAGATAGAACGTCCGTTTTTATAAATAATCACAGCATTTGACCTGTCAGTGTTGTTCAATCCATTTCCAACAACGAAAACAGGATCAGTGCTTACCCATTGTGTTGAGTCACCTGCAATTTCGTTATATTGGCCTATCACAAATGAACCGTAAGATTTTGAATATGTGTTATTCCCAAACGCTGTGGCATAAAATCCGGTAGCGAGGTTATTATAACCAGCGGCATAAGTATTTGTATTGACTGCTTTATTTGAGACTCCTAATGCAACGGCACCGAATGCTGTCGCATCGTTATTTGAGCCAATGGCCATACCTCCGTTATCTGATAAATTACCATTACCAATCGACATAGAGTATTTTCCATTGGCAATATTGGCTCTGTTAAATGTGATTGACCTGAAAAGAGGTTTAATAACCGGAAGACGTATTATAAAATCGCCCTTTGTATCTCCATCACCAGAATCACCCTTACCCGAATTAAAATATGGAAGAAGAGTGTAAGTATAACTATAATATGATCCTAAGGCCAGTGAAAGTTCCCCATTCGCCGTTGATTGATATCCAATTGCGGTTGAATTGATTCCTGTTGCGCCTGATCCATTGCCCAATGCAAGTGCGTTGGTATTTGTTGATTGTGAAGAGTACCCAAATGCGAATGACCTGAAACCCGATGCTGTAGAACCTGAACCAAGTGCATAAGAGTCGTCACCAGTGGCTTTTGATCCGTTACCAAAAGCAAAAGCGTTGTTTGCAATTGGTGAAGTTTTGGAGCCCGCAACCGAATTTTTTCCAATTGCTGTGGAATAATCACCCAATGCTTTGGATCTGTAACCAAAAGCCTGTGAATAATTACCCATTGCAATCGACTTGTAACCAAGGGCAGTCGAATAATTCCCTACACTGTCCACTGCACCGATATGAACATTCCCTGCAAGGAAAGCATTTTTTTTAGGGTACCAGAGGACCTGTGGAGATCCTACAACAGTGTTAACGCTGGCGGCTCCTGTCAGGTTAAAATACATATTGTTGATTCCTTTAGACTCATCATACCCTCCCACTGCGAAGCCTCCTTTAACACCCTTGGTGCCTGTAGGATTAGGGTCAATATAAATCCTGACACTATCGGGAGTCACCCTGAAATAATCCTGCACAGTAGTTGGGCTGCCAGCTTTGGATCCATCATAACCGCCTACTGCAAATCCACCCTTAACACCTTTAAATGTACTTTTCGGAACATAAATATTTACCGCATTCGGGTATACAGCAAAGACTGTCTGCCCATCTTTGCGTTTAACTTCAAATAGAGCATCATTAAGGTTGCCATCGTCTGCGCTGGTCACTGAAAGCTTTGTCCCGGTACTTACCCCGTTAGCAACCAGTGCGTACGGCACTGACCACATTGGGGTTGTTCCCATATCAGTCCAATTAAGACTGGCAACTGGATACTTAACACTGGTTTTCAGAGAGAGATTCTGGTTCCAGTTTATTGCTGAAAATGTTCCAATGGTCGGAGTTCCGTTTCCGACAACAAGATTAATCAGACCGAACTGGTTCGTGGTGATCGAAGAAAACGTTTCTTCATAAATTGTCGTCCCGCCAGATGTCAGAATGGCAATCTTGACAGGAATCGACTGGCTGCCAATCACATTACCGGTAGCATCACGTGCAACAGCCTGGTAATTGAATCCCTTTGGTACCTGGGAAATACCTGTAAGACAAAAACAGGTTAAAATCAGGGAATAAAGAAGAAATCTTGTTTTCATACGAGCAGGTTATTTATTGTTCATAATAAGTAACTAGGTCAAAAACGAAAAGTTACGAAGAAATCAGATCGTTTTAAAATGTATTCCACCAATGGTATCCACTTTTTGACAAATCCACAACCCGGAAGCATATACCATTACTATTATATGACTATAAAATACATCCTTAAGTTGCAAAAAGTTAAGAAATTAAAGAAAGTCTTCTTTAAAATAACCGGCCATCCTCTTTTATAACACTAATACTGTTTATTATTATCTTTAAATAAAAAAATGGCGACCGAGACAGAGCGGAAGTTTCTTGTGAAAGGTGAATTCATTAACCTGGCAGTAAAGAAGATAAACATCATTCAGAGATACCTTTCTATTGACAGTTACAAGACCATCAGGCTTCGNNGTTTGCCCGGCATGATAGAAAAGACCCGTTATATAATTCCGTCAGGGGCACATAAATTTGAAGTCGATGTCTTCCATGGCAAAAATGAAGGTCTCATAATTGCCGAGCTTGAGCTCTCTGATGAATCTGAATATTTTGAAAAGCCCGAATGGCTGGGAGAGGAGGTAACCGGGAAGCCGGAATATTACAATGCCAACCTGATAAAATAGAGCTATTTCTTAAAATGGAGTATTTTACAATACTTTGACGTATACCTGTTTAGGGTCTCCTGGTCCGTAAAATTCCTTCAGGCTGGCAGCCAGTTCATATCCGTTTCGCTGATAGTAGGCTTCTGTTGAAGCATATTTTGGCCTGCCTGATGTTTCGATCCAAAGGATCTTCCCTCCACGTTTGCGTACATCATCTTCGACGGCTTTCAGAAGGGCACTTCCCAGTTTTTTATGTCGTGAATTATTATGAACGGCTATCCAGTATAATTCCCATGAGTGGGTCGAGAAGGCATTTTTTCCATAATTTGCAAAAGCAACTATACCTTCATCGTCAACTACCTTAAGCCAGAAGTAGCCGCTTTTTTCCATGCCTTTGGAGAGCGTTTCATCTGCAATTTCAAGTGCAGTATCTATCTCAAACTCATAAAAAAAATCGGTTGATCTCAATATCTCTTCAACGCCCTTTCGCTCTTCCGGTTTTAACCCTTTTGAAATTTTTGCCATATAATTAAATATTTAGATCGTTGATTATGCGTTGAAGCACTACTGTGAAAGGAAGTCCTGCAGCATTTGTTGCAGCCACCAGCCCGCTGTCGGGAGAAAGGCATGGGTTGGCATTTACTTCAATCACAAACGGATTATTATTTTTATCAATTCTCATGTCAACCCTTGCATATCCTTTCAATCCAAAGACATGCCAGCATTCAAGAGCAGCTGACATTATTCTCTCTTTAAGAACCGGATCGAGATCCTCACCCGGGAAATTCCTTATCGTATTCTCATATTCAAAAGTACCTTCTTCCCATTTTGCCCTGAAATCGACGATCTTAGGCATGTCCGACTTAAAATTATGAAATACCATCTCAGCAGGAGGCATTACTTCAGGTCCGTTTTCACCCGGCAGAATACTTATATTAAATTCCCTGCCAT
Source organism: Bacteroidales bacterium (assembly GCA_003152835.1). Lineage (GTDB taxonomy): Bacteria > Bacteroidota > Bacteroidia > Bacteroidales > VadinHA17 > LD21. Next base: position 13,640 of record PMBC01000168.1, read on the forward strand.
CGATAAAATCTTCTATAAGCCAGTGAGTATCCTTAAATATTTTAAGTTTATGTTCATATTCCTGAGTAAAGGTGAAGACAGATTCACCAGTAATTCCAAGAGAACCGTCTTCCCATACCGGCTTTATAATATACTGATTGCCAGGAATGAGTTTTGAATATTCCGAAGGGGAATAACCGCCCGGGTTGTTTATACCGGAGCTCTTCAGGGTCTTGCTTGTAAGCGCCTTGCTTGTCGTGATAAACATTGCCTCCACAGGGTTACCTGAAAATGGGATGGAGTACATGTTAAGAAGAGCAGGCACAAAATAGCAAAGCTCTCCTTTATTATTTATAGATTCAACGAGGTTAAATACGAAATCAGGCCTGTTTTCAGCAAGATCGGCAATCTCGTTCATAAAATCAGCAGTAATTCCTTTCCGGTAAGTCTCTATTCCAAGTTCAAGCATGTTTTTCTCGATCCACTCAACCTGGTCAATTACATCCAGTTCATCGGGCAGCGCGTTCTCGCGCGGCTGGTTAAATATAATACAGCATCTTCTACCTGTCATAAAGTCAAATGATGTCTTTCTAAAGTAGCTTTCATTATCATTTCCATCAGGGGCTGGTATTCAATCCCGGTCATTCTTGAAAGAATAGGAAGGTCAGAGTGGATCGGGTGAAGTCCGGCAAGAGGATTAATTTCCATGAAGCAAATTCTTCCGTTCCTGTCGGATTTTAAATCGACCCTTCCCGCATCGACTGCTCCCAACGCAATCCATACATCAAGCGCAACTTTCTTGCACTCTTCAGTAACATCCTTTGCCATTGGGAAGTATTTGCAATATTCCTGGTAATTCTCCTTGTATTCAACCGAATAGGGAAGGTTATCCTTGCATTCAATTTCCATTCCTCCAATTGCAACAGATCCATTTCCCTGACCAATCACACCTACGGTGAACTCTCTTCCAGGAAGGTATTCTTCCAGCAGGGCAGGCTGATCGAACCTTGAAAGTATCCATTCTGCCATCTCCTTCATTTCAGCAAAAGAGTTTACAATGCTTTTTTCATTAATTCCTTTTCCTGTCCCTTCCGAAACCGGCTTTATGAAAAGAGGGTATTCAAGATTGCATTTTTTTATATCTTCCTTTGTCGGGATAAGCATTCCAGGGCTTACCGGAACTCCTGCAGCAGAAACAATCAGCCTCGAAAGATATTTATTGAGTGAGACTCCTAGTATAACAGGTCCGCTGAAGACATAGGGTATTTTGTACTGATCAAGAATTGCGGGCACTACTGATTCTCTTCCGTCGCCATAAAGACCTTCAACAATATTAAATACCAGGTCCCACTTTTTCCCTGAAGCAAGAGCTTCAATCAGCTGAAAGCAATTTCCAACCGGTTCTGTTTCGAATCCCATTTTATGAAGGGCTCCGGCAATAGCATCGACTGTCTCCTGCTTGTCGAATTCTGCGGTATCTTCCATAGAATAACCGCGGTCAAGATACCACGACCGAAGGTCATAAGTTAAACCAACTTTCATTAAAACCTATTTTTCAGGGTATTCGCAGAGGACACCCTTGTAGTTGCGCAATACTATTTTCTCGCTGTTATGTTCTACAACATAATTTGGGAGCAAAGGAATTTTCCCGCCACCGCCAGGGGCATCAACAACAAATGTAGGTACTGCATAACCACTTGTGAAACCTCTCAGCCCCTTCATGATTTCAAGGCCTTTTTTAACCGTTGTACGGAAATGGCCGGACCCCGGGATAAGGTCGCACTGATACAGATAATAAGGACGTACTCTTATCATAAGCAGCTTATGCATAAGCTCCTTCATAACAGGGACATTATCATTTATACCCTTTAACAGTACTGTCTGGCTTCCAAGAGGGAAACCTCCGTCAGCAAGTTTATTGCATGCCTTTGCACACTCTTCGGTTATTTCTGAAGGATGTGAAAAGTGAAGGCTGAGGAAAAGCGGATGGTATTTCCTGAGCATAGATACCAGGTTATCCGTGACTCTCATCGGAAGTACAACAGGGATCCTGGTTCCAATACGGATAATTTCAACATGCTCAATAGCCCTGATATTTGAAAGTATATATTCCAGTAAGTCATCGGTGAGGGTGAGCGGGTCGCCACCGCTGATGAGCACATCTCTCACTTCTTTATGAGCTGCAATGTACGCAAAGGCTTTTTCGAAATCCTGTCTTCCGAGTTTGTCAAGCTTGCCAACTGAATGCGAACGGGTACAATACCTGCAATAATTGGAACATACTTGTGTAACGGTAAACAATACCCTGTCGGGATACCTGTGAACGATTCCCTTAACCGGAGAAAATGATTTCTCATGAAGAGGATCTGACTGCTCTGTGCTGTGCTGCAGCAATTCTTCAACCACAGGAATTACGTTGCGCCGCAACGGATGGGAATAGCCTGTCTCATAAATGAGCGAAGCAAAATAAGGAGTTATCCTCATTGGAAGACGGCCTTTAAGGTTATTAATAGCCATAATCTCCTTTTCGGATAATTTCATGATTTTCTTTAGCTCGTCAATGCTTGTAATTGCATTTCTTAGCTGCCATTTCCAATCATTCCAGGAATCGATAGTTGTTAGGGGGAAGTAGCGGTGCATGAACTCCGAACTTCGGTTGCTAACTAACTGAATTGGGATTTCGTTTTGCGAAAAAATCGTGGTTTTCGCGCCAGGCTCTTCATCAGAAGAGCAACCCACGAGGCGACTCTCGCCGTGGAGTGTCGTAACCTCATTATTGTTAGCGTTCATAGCAGATGATGAAAAATTTCACCGTGTCTTTTGATTAATTTGTTTTTTAATTTTTACTATTAAATAATTTAATTGGGGCGAAAATATATATTCTACTAATACATTGTATCACTTGAGTATCAGAAATATTAACACAAATAGCATTTTATTAACAATCAATTTTCTGATATCAAATTCAAAATTTTATAATGTGCTGTATGATAACATATTACGATCATTAATTTTTATTTGTCCAATGAATTGCTTACTGCTTTTATTTTTGATTTTTTTTCACTCGCATTTTTGAATTCCAATATTTGACACAATATTCTAAAAAAAATATGTTCAATAAATTTTAAGATACTTGATTAACAATAATAATGCCATACTCTTTTCACGGCAAAAAAAA
>PMBC01000001.1:0-611 GCA_003152835.1 Bacteroidales bacterium
AACGGGATCACGGTGATGTCCCCTTAAACTGTGTTCTCTTGAAAGCAGGAACGGTTTGCAAAAACCGTGACAAGTCTTATAACCTTTATTGTCCGTGTTAGGTGGTCGTAGCAGATTCTTCTCATAATTCAATAGATTGTTTCTTAAAAGGTATTGTCATTTCTTCTTTGCCTTTGAAAATGCTATTGCTACGGCCTGTTTTTGTGCTTTTTTCATCGACTTAGGATGGCTTGTACCAATGGTTCCAGTTTGTTTGTAATCGTGGAGTAGTTCCTCAATATTGGAGCTGATCACTTTCTTACTCTTTCCTTTTTTAAGTGGCATTTTGGGGAGTTTTAATTGTTTTTTCGATAATAATTTTCTTTTCTAATCCAATTTTCCCATTTCGATCAGTAAATGGTCAAGTTATCTATTGTTTTTCTAAATTGATAAAAAAGCAATCATAAATCAGAGTAAAGATTTTTTTAAGACCGTTAGGTGGCGTAGCTTTTTTATCATGGTGCCAGAGTGTTCAATGTTTTATTGAAAGCAGAAGTTATCTGTCAAGATTAATTGTCACAGGAGTATATTTTGTTCTCAACTAGGAGAGCTATGCCACCTAACGGCCCGGC
>PMBC01000001.1:652-1482 GCA_003152835.1 Bacteroidales bacterium
ACGGTGATGTCCCCTTATACCGTGTTTTCTTGAGAGCATGAACGGTTTGCAAAAACCGTAACAAGTCTTATAACCTTTATTGTCCGTGTTAGGCGAAGCCGTTATTATTGTTTTAATAGATCCTCGACTTCTTCCTTAAGTTTCGGAAGACTATTTATAATTATACTCCAAATCAGGTCATCAGTAATTTTATTATATCCATGAGCTATTCTGTTTCTTGTACCGATTATCTGTCTAGCATTATTAAGTTTAAAATCTTTATCTCGCTTAAATATTCTGTTTACTGCCTCTCCAATGATTTCGATATTTCTTTCAACCGCTCTTTTTGTTCTGAAATCAGAAACATATTCTTCAAATTTCTTGGGCCTGTCTGAATAGTAACTCTCTACCTCTTTAATTGATTGGAGGATATCATAAAGCCATGTTTTAATGTCATTGTCCATAGATGAGTTGCTTTGAGGAGTCTATTGATTGGCGTAAGTATGGATTTTTTATAGCCTTGTCTTCAAGAAGATCGACATCGCGTTTAAAAATCTTTTCTAAAGCATCTTTTAAGTCAAAATAATTGTCAGCGTAACTATATAGATCAACATCTTTAAAATCAACTAGGAGATCGATGTCACTACTTTTTTTAAATTTCTTAGTGAGCACTGATCCGAAAACGAATAGTCTAGATACCTTATGTTTTGAGCATAGGGCTCGAATTATTCCAATATTTTGATCAATTACATTCATGTCTCAAAAATACAAAAAATTCTCTCATGTCCGATATTTGGTTGTCATGGTTGGCACGGGGACTCCGGTTACGCCTAACGGCCCGGCAATAAAGG
>PMBC01000001.1:1503-3442 GCA_003152835.1 Bacteroidales bacterium
TTTGATATGGAGCAGCGGCGCGGTCATGGTGATGTCCCCTTATACTGTGTTCTCTTGAAAGCAGGAACGGTTTGCAAAAACCGTGACAAGACTTATAACCTTTATTGTCCGTGTTAGCATTAGTAAGTATTAAGCTTTATTTGTTTAATCAATGGAACGATGCTGTCAATGTTTGCTTTTCCGATGTTTCCATCAATTACGTAATTTATGTAAATCCGAATCCTATTATCTTCAAGAAGTGGATCATAATTGATCCAGTCAAGAGACATAGTATGAATAATCTCATCTAAGAGTTTTGCAAAGGATTTGCTTCCAACAGAGTTTATTCTTAAAATGCTTAAAGAATCGTGATGTGTGGAAACTTCAAATGAAACCTTAGAGTCCTTATAAAAAAATGGATCTGTCTTTTGTTCTCTTGCTGACTGAAAAAGTAATTCTCCAAGTCTTTTGATTCCCCCAAGTTGATCTGAAATCGATGAACGATTTGAATATAATAAGCGATTATTAGAAAAATCAAACTTACAAACCAACTCTCCACTGCGGGAGTAATAATTCCAAATTCCAATTTTAGTGCCCAAGGAATAGCTTCCTGTTGAAGCAACTTTAGTTCCAGTAGTATCTAATGATACCTGAATCTCCTCGGTATTTTTTGTTGGCAATACTACTTTTGTATACTTCTTATTTTTTATTAGAGAGGTAATATAGCTGGAATCTTTAAGCTCTGGACCATAAAAATATATCCATTGCCCGCTTTTTTTATCATTTTTATATTCACCAAGAGAAATTAATGGATTCAGTGGATGACTGACATTACAGAAAATCCATACTCCTGATTTTTTATTTGATTCATAGCTCCCGAAGGATTCTACAGTTTTATTGTATAAATCTATAGTATTATGTAAATCAATTGATTTATAGTATTTTAAATACTGGCCTTGCTTAACATCCTTATTGTCTTTGAGTACATAGTAGATTTCTCCAAACGCTTTATACGCTTTAGTGATTCGTTTCAATTCTTGACAATTAGCGTTTAGTTCAAGAATAATAAAAATCCCTAAAATGAGGTATTTCATAATGTTGATGATTAGAATAAGCTAATTCTAGGTTTAATAAATGTAATGAAATGAAAGATTAGATTATGTGAGCAGGTAGGTTTTTATTAATGCTAACGGCCCGGCAATAANNGTTTTTGCCGTCAAGTTGCAAGTTTTGTGGGTTTTACGAGCGTTTGCCATGACCGAGCTTGCGAGCGTCATGGTGTCGCGGTACAAGGCTTTGAATGAGCAGATAATTTATCCCCTTACACAGGTTTAATTGAGAGCAGCGGCGGGCCTGTCCCNNNNATTGTCCGTGTTATGGTTAGTTCATTATTCCCCTTTTGAATTGTAATTGCTAAATCCCGTCAAATTCATCATATTTAGGTGCCTTCCAAACATATTGCTTACAACATTTTTCTTTACAGTAATCTGTGTTAATATCATTAGCAATAATATGAAGAGTATCTCCATTAAAAGAGATGGCTAAGGGGGAGGAGGAACTTAATGGGTTATGATATTCAAAATAGTATTCATTTTGCCAATTGTAACGTAACCATGCACCATAGGTATACATAAATTTTGGCGAGTCTTTAATTATTTGCTCATCTTGATTAATTTTTGCTTTGAGCCATTGTGGTACCTCATTTTCCGGGACCAGATAATCTTTTTTGCAGGAAAAGAGAATTAGGGAGAAGGCAAATAGAAGTATAAACTTTTTCATGACAACAGTTTTAATGTTAATGTATTCACTAAAAAATCATTTCAATCATTTGTCAATCAGTATTCAAAGATAAACAATCCCGATAAATGAACAGTGTTAGTTTTGTCATGGTTTTCAATCACGATAGATTAATAGGAGTTGTCTAGGTTAAGAAGCTTTGCTTTTTCTGTTATGGTTAGTT
>PMBC01000027.1:0-13657 GCA_003152835.1 Bacteroidales bacterium
GGTTAGTGGTCACTTCTGTCACTATATGATCTTATATCATCCCCGCCACCATCGATATAAGCTTTGCAGCAGGCAGGAAAATGATCTGCGCAATAAGGGTCCCGGCAACACGGGCAATAACCATGTAAACAATGTATTTTCTGAATAGGCTTTCGCTTGTCTTTCCAAGAACCACATCGTCAGTCATTACTGAGAGGAACGGGTCGATAAAGACAAACATCAGTATTGTGGCAAGCCCGTTGATAATCGCCGACAGGTTGCTCGCAGTACTCCTGTACTCAGGTGTAAAGTACCCGGCATAAAGAGCCGACAATACTCCAATGGTGATTATCGCAACTGCCACAACATTCATTATAAAAACCTTCCAGGGAAAATCCTGGCTTATCTTCAGTGTTGAAATGTTCTTAGCGCTTGGAATTACAATGCTCTCCCTTATAGAAGTGATGCCGGTCTTTGTAAATCCATGAAAAAGAACTTTAGGAACCGACTTGTAAACGCTGAATCTGTCAACTGCAATCGATAATATCCTTTGAAAGGTCGGAATCATAAGTCCTCCGATAATTGAAGCAAGAGTGCATGATAAGATTATCAGTCTGAAGTTCAGCAGGTCGGGACCTGCCCCCGAATTAATGTTTGTCTCTATGGTGTTTGCCAGGAGGGGCGCCTGGAATCCGTTCGCAGTCCTTGAGATCAGAACGAGAATGTTAAAAAGCGCAAAGGAGACTGCTATCCTGCCGGTCCTTATGCCAACGATCCTCACTGAATAGGATAAGGTTGTTATCAGGTTTATCAGGAAGGTAAGACAGAGAACCAGAATGATTTTATTTTCCATCGAATCAGATTTTGCTGAACATCACAAACATCAGCGCGGCCAGCGCTGCTCCTACCATCGGTCCGAGTATCGGCACCCATGAATACTTCCAGTCGCTGTCCCGCTTACCATGTATTGGAAGAATGAAATGCATTATCCGCGGACCAAGATCCCTTGCCGGGTTTATTGCATATCCTGTCGGACCGCCCAGTGCCAGGCCGATGCCAAGCACAACCAGTGCTACCGGCAGGGCGTTAAGCGCCCCCAGCCCTACTTCAGGCTGCGCCATATATAGGACAGCCAGGGAAAGTATATATGTGCCGATCACTTCAGTGGCTACATTATACCAATAGCTTCTTATGTTTGGCGATGTACAGAACACCGCAAGTTTTGTATCGGCATCCTCCGTGGCATCAAAATGCTTCTTATACGCCAGCCATGCAAGTGTCGAACCGAACATGGCTCCAAGCAGCTGCGCCGAGATGTACAACGGCATCAGTGAAGCGGAAAATTTTCCTGCCAGCACAAGGGCCAGAGTAACTGCAGGATTTAGATGAGCTCCGCTTATCGGTGCTGCAATCAGCACACCTGTAAATACCCCGATGGCCCATCCAAAGGAAATGACAATCCATCCGCTGTTGTTTCCTTTTGTCTTTGCCAGGGTTACATTGGCAACAACACCGCTACCGAAACAGAGTATCATGGCGGTTCCAAAAAATTCTGCAAAAAACTGGTTCATAGGTTATTAGTTATTCGTTATTGACTTTTACAACCCACCCCTGCCCCTCCTGGGAGGGGATCTTTTCCTATAAGGTTCAGGTGAATTGTTACTTTTATCTTGTGACTTTTGTCTTTTGTCTTTCTAAAACTATCTCCTTTCTCCTTTTATCATTCTTCCGCCCACGCTTCCGCAGCTCCTACTGCCCTGTGCCATCCCTTGATCAGAGCACGTGTTTCTTTTTCTGCAATGCCGGGAGAAAACGTCTGATCGACCTGCCACTGCTTTCTGATCTCTTTAATATCGGTCCAGTAACCGGTTGCAAGCCCTGCAAGATATGCTGCTCCCAAGGCTGTTGTCTCGGTTATCTTCGGACGCACAACCTTTGCCTGAAGGAGATTCGACTGGAACTGCATCAGCCTGTTATTTACAGTTGCTCCTCCGTCAACTCTCAGCTCTTTTATGTCAATGCCGGAATCTTTTTTCATCGCCAGCAGCACCTCAAGAGTCTGATAAGCGATGCTGTCGAGTGCCGCACGGGCTATGTGCGCTGATGTAGATCCTCTTGTAAGACCAGTAATTGTCCCACGCGCATGCTGATTCCAGTAAGGGGCTCCCAGGCCGGCAAATGCCGGAACAAAATAAACACCCTCGCTGTCTGCAACCTTAGCGGCAAGCTTTTCTACATCGGCTGATTTTTTTATTATTCCAAGACTGTCGCGCAGCCACTGAACCACCGCCCCTCCGATGAAGATGCTCCCCTCGAGTGCATAGGTTGTTTTGTTGCCGATTCTCCAGGCGACGGTCGTCAGAAGCCTGCTTTTTGAAGCAATCGGTTTGGTTCCGATATTCATCATCATGAAGCAGCCTGTACCATATGTATTCTTGACCATTCCGGGGTCGACGCACATCTGTCCGAAAAGCGCTGCCTGCTGGTCGCCGGCAATACCTGCAACAGGGATGGATGATGAGAAGAGCCCTGCAGTTTTACCATAAATTTCACTCGACGATCTGACTTCAGGAAGCATGGATACCGGGATATCAAATATCTTCAACAGCTCATTATCCCACTTCAGGGTATGAATGTTAAAAAGCATCGTCCGCGATGCATTTGACACATCAGTTAAATGAAGCTTTCCTTTTGTGAGGTTCCATACCAGCCACGAATCTATAGTGCCAAATGCAAGCTCTCCCTTATTTGCCAGCTGGCGGGCACCCTTAACATTGTCGAGTATCCATTTTACCTTGGTGGCCGAAAAATAAGCATCAATGATAAGTCCTGTCCTCTCAAGTATTTTTTTCGCCTTTCCCTCTTTCTTAAGCTGGTCGCAGAAACCTGCAGTTCGCCTGTCCTGCCACACGATTGCGTTATGCACTGGTTTGCCTGTTTTCCTGTTCCATACAACAGTAGTCTCGCGCTGGTTGGTTATCCCGATAGCAGAAATGTTTGTGCTCTCAAGTCCGGCTTTTGTTATTGCCTCAAGAGCTACTCCCGCCTGAGTTGACCATATCTCTTCGGGATCATGCTCTACCCATCCGGGCTTGGGGAATATCTGGGTAAACTCCTTCTGAGCTGCCGCAACCGGCAGACCATTATGATCGAATACTATTGCCCTCGAGCTGGTTGTTCCCTGGTCAAGGGCAAGAATGAATTTTTTCATATTAATGATTTTATATTGTTGAATAATTTATCAGAGATAGTTCTCCGTTAGTTTTTTGTAATCAGCTGTTTGCTCTTCAACCCATTTACCGTCGTGCCCCAGTTCTGCAGCCATTATTTCAGCGACTCCGTGAGCAATTTCAAGGCTTGCCCTGGCATCGAGAAGCAGCGCCCGTGTTCTCCTGGCAAGCACATCCTCAAGCTTTCCGGGCATCTCGTTCCTGCAGATCCATATTACTTCTGCTTTTGTATATGGCAGTCCGGGATGAAGCAGTTTTCCGGAGGAAGGATTACCGGTGATCATTTTCTCTATCTCCCATGCCCTGTCGCCATATATCTTCAGGCGATCATCTTTTAGCAGTGTTGCATTATGATAGAATGGAAAGTTTTTGGTCCTGCATCTGGCAGCAGGAAGCATTCCTGCCTTTATTCCCCTGTCAATCGTTTCCTCAGCCATCCTTCTGTACGAAGTCCATTTTCCCCCGACTATTGAAAGCAGTCCGGATGGTGATAGTGTGATCTTATGTCTCCTCGAAACTTCCTTAGTGGATTGTGGATTATCTGGATTTGCTGCCAGTGGCCTCAACCCGGCGTATATGCATTGAACATCTGTCCGTGATGGTTTTCTGGTAAGATATTTACCAGCAGTCCTCAGTATAAAGTCGATCTCTTCATCAAGGGCTTTCGGTTCCATTGTGATTGTATCGAGAGGTGTGTCAGTCGTGCCGGCAACAACTTTGCCGTACCATGGAATTGCAAAGAGAACTCTCCCGTCATCGGTTTTCGGGATCATTATCGCAGAGTCGCTCTGAAGAAATGACCTGTCGAGAACAATATGAACGCCCTGGCTCGGTTTTATCGTCGGTTTTGATGCAGGGTCATCCATCCGGTGGATCTCATCGGCAAAAACACCAGTCGCATTTATCACCAGGTTCGACATTATGCTGTATTCCGATCCTGATTCCATGTCGACTGCCTTTACACCGGTTATCGCACCATTTTCATCCTTCAGCAGGCTTGCAACTTTGAAATAATTTAGCACTATTGATCCGTTTGCAGCACACGAGTGTGCCATTGCAACTGCCATTCTTGAGTCATCAAACTGGCCGTCGTGGTAAACGATGCCTCCTTTTAATCCTTCACTCTTAAGAAGAGGGAGACGGGCAATTGTTTTTGTTTTGCCGATGAAATATGATCTTCCAAGGGAGAGCCTTCCGGCAAGGAGGTCATAGAACTTCAATCCGACGCTGTATAGAATGACATCCCATAATGTATAGACCGGGATTACAAACTCCTGGTTGGCGGTCAGGTGCGGAGCATTTTTCAGCATCCATCCCCGTTCATGCAAAGCTTCGGTTACGAGAAGAATATCGCCCTGGGCAAGATAGCGCACTCCGCCATGCACCAGCTTGGTGCTGCGTGAGGATGTCGCCTTGGCAAAGTCGGATTGCTCAAGCAGAAGAGTGTCATATCCTCTTGTAAACGCATCGACTGCAATTCCAAGTCCCGTTGCTCCGCCGCCGATCACGACAATGTCCCATTTTTTATCTTTGTGATCCTTTAATTCAGAGATCAGTTTTTCGCGGTTCATGTGAAACGATATCAGTTAATAAACTTAAGGCATGCCGGTGCCTTCATGATTGCTTTGAATACCGGACCTTCAGGTATCCCCGTTTTTTCGTTTATCCTGAAAACGGAAATGTCTCCTGACTTCTGGTTACCAGCAAGCAGGAATTTTCCGGATGGATCGATTACAAAATTCCTTGGCCAGTCTCCTCCGCAGGTTGAATGTCCGGCAAGAGAAAGTGACCCGTCAGTGGAAATCCTGAAAACGACAACTGAATTCTCGCCGCGGTTGGAACCATACAGGAATTTGCCATTTTTGCCAATAAGTATCTCGGCGCATGCATTTTTACCTGCATATCCTTCACTCGTTGCAGGTAATGTCTGGATAAGTTTCAGAATGCCGGCTTTATCAACATTAAAAACCATAATGGTTGACCCCAGTTCATTTATAAGATACATTATCGTTCCGGCCTGATTGAATACAAAATGGCGCGGACCGGAACCCTGCGGAACTAAAATTTCTCCGTTGGGGACCGCTATTAACTTACCCGTCTGCCTATCAAGATTATAGAGCATAACCCGGTCGAGGCCGAGGTCTGTGAGATAAATATGCCTGCCAAAAGGATCTTGCGCAATCATATGCGGATGTGAGACTAAAGGTGAAGCAGCGCTATATCTTATTGTATCGCTTACCTCTTCAGGGATGCCATCGATTCCAAGCCTCACTACAGCTACGGATCCGCTGGTATAGCTTGCAAGAAAAAGGAATACGCCGTCTGCTGACAGCGAAATGTGGCATGGTCCGCCAAATGGCACAGGGATCCCGCTTTTTTTCTCAATTATACCGCACTTGTGGTTGTACTTCAATGTCGTAAGTCCGCCTGCTTCCAGCCCTGCATAATCCGGAACCTCATTAAGAGCATATATAAGATCCTTGTTTTTTGAAAAACAGAAGAAAGAAGGATTTGCTCCAGCTCCTGTTTCCGAGATCAGCCTCAGATTTCCGTTTCCAGTGTTAAATTCAAAGAGCATCAATCCCTTTTCGTTGCCTTCAGTAAACCCTCCTGCAAAGAGTCTTTCACTTTTTTTACAGCCGGCGCTGATAAATCCAATAAGGATCAGGATTGAATAAAAAATCAATATTTTTCTTTTCATACCTCAAAGTTGTCGCACTCGCGGTATGCCTGGATCACCCGCACTTCACCATCTTTGGATTTGTCGCTTAAACCATGCTCCATGCAAAGGACCCCGTCATATTTGCGGCTGTAGATATACTTAAATACATTCTTGAAGTTTATTTCGCCGGTTGTTGGTTCCTTGCGCCCCGGATTATCTCCCAGATGAAATGCGGCAATCTCGCTCCAGGCAGCCTCTATGTTCGGAATCAGGTTGCCTTCAGAGATCTGCTGATGGTAAATGTCGTCAACTATCTTGCACGACGGCCTGTCGACTGCCCTGCAGATGGCATATGCCTGCGGTATGCCATTGAGGAATAATCCGGGATGGTCGTGAATGGTATTCAGAGGTTCAAGCACTATTGTGAATCCCGCTTCTTCGGCAATATCGCAGCAGTACCTTAGATTGTCAATGACATTGGCAGTCTGGAAATCCCTTTGAAGTTTTTCATCATACCTTCCCGGGACCATGAGAGCCCATTTGACTCCTGTTCTCTTAAAGCATTCCGCACCCTCTTTCATCTTGTTTATGAGCATCTCCTTTACCTCAGGCTTGTTGAGCACAAATGAGGTAACTGAGAAATCTGCATATAAAACAAAAGGTCCGAGCTCCATTCCGAGCCTGCTAATCTCACCGGCAATTTTCACCTGGTCTTCAACAGGACGACCTATAAGGCCATTGTCAAACATTGCCCTGAATCCCATGTCATGGCAGAATCTGATATTATCCAGAAGGTCTGCCCCGCAATGTTCATTGAACATTCCAAACGCCGGGGCATATTTCAGCTTAAATGGGACAACCGCATCTGCGGCTTTTTGCCTTCTTTTAGCAGCCTCCGAACCGAAAACTGAAGGAGCAGCCATCATGGCAGCTCCTGCAATAGCAGTTTTTCTTATGAAATCTCTTCTTGAGTTATTCATAAACAGATAATTGAATCTTTATTTTTTGGTCTCAGGTACATATGCTTCACCGGCAATTGGCAGGTCTTTCGGGATATCAACTTTTCCTAATTCAAATACTTTCGGTCCCAGTTTGAGATCAGAATTCATCATTTCATCCCAGGTTGTCTCTTTTCCTGTATAAGCTGATATACGACCCATTATACCAGTCATTGTGGAAATGGCAGTATTTTCAAGCTCATTGAATTGCTGTCCGCTGCGAATGTATTTTATCAGGTCAATATGCTCCTGAACGTAAGGATCTTTCATTTTACCCCTGGAAGGTTTGCCTGCTTCATCAAGAGGATATGTATACCTCCATATCTCAGTTCCGGCCAGGTCTTTAATATATATCTCTTTCTCCAGATGTGCGGCACCAGTTGCTCCCTGGATTCTCTCTGAAACATTCGATGCACAGCCATTAATCTGGCGGCACATGCTATGAAAATGAATATCATTTTCAAAAGTAAAATCAATGCTGAAATTGTCATACTGGTCGCCTGTTACACGGCGCAGTCTTGAACCCATGCCTACCGCTTTAACAGGATGAGTTCCCATGAACCAGTTCATTACATCAAGATTATGAACGTGCTGCTCAACTATATGGTCACCGGAGAGCCAGCACCAGTTAACCCAGTTGCGAATCATCCATTCCATTTCCGACCATTCCGGATTGTTGTCGCGGTGCCAGAGTTTTCCTCCGTTCCACCAGACATTGCCACCAGTAATACTTCCTATTCTGCCTGCCTTAACCTGGTTAAAAGCATCAACATAGTCGCGCTGATGACGGCGCTGTGTACCTGTGACGATTACCAAACCCAACTCCTGGGCTTTCAGTGCTGTTGCCATTACCGATCTTGCACCTACGGGATCAACACACACCGGCTTTTCAGCAAATACGTGTTTGCGGGCTGCCACGGCTGCTGCCAGATGTTCCGGACGAAAGAAGGGAGGTGTAGCAAGGATTACCAGATCAACACCTGAAGCAATAACTTTCTGGAAAGCATCGAAGCCGACAAAGCACATTTCGTCAGGAATTTCCTGTCCCTTCTCTTTTAGGCTCACCCTGCAGCTCTCAATACGGTCTTTGAAGGTATCGCCAAGTGCAGTTATCTGTAGATTTTTCCCTGCACTCAGGAAATTAATAGCAGCACCTGTACCACGACCACCGCAACCGATTACACCTGCTTTCAGAACCGGTCCGTCCGGAGCCTCGTCGAGCCATGAAACAGTCGGGATTTTTATTTTAGTTCGGGCACAACCCGATAAAATCGAAGGAACAACAATACCTGCAGCACCTACCGTTGCTGCTTTATTCAAAAAATTTCGCCTTGAAATACTTGATTTTTTCATATTAAATCGGTTTAAAGGAGTTATAAATTTACAATTTTCCTGAGTTTTCATCAAATTCACATACTACCCTGAATCCAACGTTGAAGCAATCGGAGTACCACCATATACTCTTGGGTATCTGAGGGTCAGTCTTCAGCCAGTCGACAGTCCTGGTAAAGCTCCTTGCTGCACTTCTAACACTCCCGGCCATATCAAGATAAGAACCTCCTCTTACCACATGTTCTTCGCCCGACTCAGGTCCTTTCGGATCTTTAAGAATTCCCGAAGGGTAGTTTGCATAGGCATCGGGCTGATACCAGTCGGAGCAAAATTCCGCGACATTACCAGACATGTTTTTCAGTCCGAAATTATTGACTCTTACCATATCCGGTGTCTGAGTCCTTGAGTGGCTGTTGGCAGAATAAATAACAAATGAGTTGATAACTGCAGTGTCATTCTTCGAGAGCTTTGCCCTGATGCCTTTTTTCTCAAATTTAAGCGGATCGCCGGGGAAGAAATATGGCGTTTCCTGCCCTGCCCTGCAGGCATATTCCCATTCGGCTTCTGTTGGCAGCCGGTATTTCTTCCCGGTCACGGAAGAGAGCCATTTGCAATATGTCTCGGCTGCATGAAAGGTGAATGAGATCGCAGGCCGCTGACCCAGTCCCCATCCCTGGTCGGGCTGGCCATATGGCGGAGTTGCGCCGGAGATTGCATCAGTCTCCAATGATTGCTTTGATCTTAGCCCTTCGGTATCGGTTGTTCTTCCTTCTGCAGCAGTCTGAACATAAAAAGCCAGGTACTCATCCCACGTCACTTCAACCTGCGCCATGTAAAATTGAGATATTTCCACTTTCTTCACCGGTCCCTCATCTGCCTTTCTTAATGGCTCGCCGTCAGGGCTGCCCATTTTATAACTTCCGCCAGGTATTGCTATCATCCTGAATGAGACAGATGAATTTGGTATCTTCTCGGTAAATGACCCGAAACCGGTCAATTTTGCAGCTTCCTTATAAATCTCTTTTGGAGCTGACGAAACGCTGCCGAACGTTTTATTGCTTCCATGAATGTAGCCTGCGATATAATGGCCCGCATTCAGGTGGCAGTTAATGCAGCTGAGGTCAGGGGTTTTCTTAGCCTGCTTATAATAAAGATGCGCATCTTCACCGGCTTTTGAAAGCTTCAGGGGGAAGAGGTTTTCGTGACATTTTATACAACTGGTTTCATATACATAACAGCGGGCTGTTTCGAGCCGTCTCCGGTCCTCCCAGTTGAATGATACTGAATCCTTAGTCCAGTAGCTCCAGAGATCGCGCAGACCTGTCGTACCTTTCGCCCACAGATATCCATGTCCCTTTGGCGGAAGATGACACTCCACACAGGCAACCCTGTATCCCGACGCTGTCTCATAATGAACTGATCTTTTCCATGAAGCATCAGCAGCAGGATGAATGTGGCATGAAATACAATATTTATTTGTGGAAGTTTTTTCAATGGCTTTCCCTCCTCCCAGCATCAGTAAAATGCCTGCAATCAAACCGGGGATAAACCAAATAAGAAATCTTTTCATAGCTTAGCAATGACTGGTTGAAGATAAAAAAAAATCCGCTGACACAATAGCCGGAGATTTTTAAGGTTAATAACTTTTACAAATTGTATTTTTGCCTCAAAGTGTAACTGATGAAAAGGATTCTGCTTCTCCTTGCCGGCTTATCAATCACCATCCTCCTGAATTCGCATCCCTGGAAGCCGTCTCATTATATAATTATTGATACCGACGGCGGGATTGACGACATGAGGGCAATTACGCTTATGCTGGCCTCTCCCGACATCAGGGTCCTTGCCATCACTGTTTCACCAGGTGTCCTCAGCAGCAATGATGTGTACCTGAAAGTAAAGAGTCTTCTTAATGCCTGTCATCACGAAGGAATTCCAGTAGGAATAAACAGAAGTGCCGCATTTAAGTCTCCCGAATACAAGGTTGCTTTAAATGCAAAATGGGGGGTGGAAGAGTATCTTGATCCAGCTTCGGCACCAGACTGCACTGCGCTGATAAAAGAGATACTTTCGGCTGAGAAAACCAAAATCAGTTTCATATGTATCGGTGGGATGAGCACGGCATACAATTCTCTGAAGGATATCCCGCTTTTCAGGCAGCAGGTGAAGGAAATTCTGTGGAGCGTCGACGGGATAAATGATTCCAAAGGATTCAACTATAACATTGACCCCCAAGCTGCAAAAAAAATCTTAAAAGAAGATATCCCTGTTTCTCTCATTAGAAATTTCAGCGATAGTATCTTTTTTGATGAAAACCTCATAAGGGATATTTTTGAAGTTAAGACACGATATGCTGAAAAACTGACGGAATATTTCAATTCTGACAATGCAAGAGGACATCAGTTTTCGTACCGTGCCACAGATGAAATGGTGGCGCTGTTCCTTCAGTTCCCTTCAATCTTTAAAGCCGATTCAACAGGTAAAAACATCGAATATACTTCAGCAGAAAAAAAGCTGCTGGGTGACGACCTGCTTAAAATGCTTAAAGGCGAAACGGTCCCCAGAAATCAGGTTATAAAGGATCTTCCTCTCGACCCGTCATTCTATTTTGACGATATCAAACCCTCGGTGACTGAAATTGTAAACAGGTATGGCATTGATGAATGGACATCCGGGGTGCTGGCCAACGAGCTTCACAGGCATCTTGGTGTTTTTGCAATCATCGGGGTGAAAATGGGAATCAGGGCAAGGGAATATTTCGATACCGGGGTTGATGAATTCACTGTAACTTCTTTTGCCGGTTCCGAACCTCCGCTCAGCTGTATGAATGACGGACTGCAGGTCAGCACCGGCGCCACACCCGGACATGGGCTTCTCACTGTAAGGAATGATACGGTTCTTTCGGCTTCGGCGCTGTTCACTTACCTGAATCATAGGATAAGATTAACTCTCAAACCTGAAATAGCCGGTAAGATATCATCTGAACTGAAGGAGATAAACTTCGTGTACGGCCTTGACAGTAACATATACTGGGAACTCGTCAGGAAGAACACCATAAAATACTGGCTTAATCTGGACAGGCAGGATATATTTATAATTGATAATATACATTAACCCCCCTTCAGGGGGGATGGGGGGTAAGTCAGTCTATTTATTGTACTCGTCAAAAAAATCATTCCCCTTGTCGTCGGTGATGATGAATGCCGCCATGTTCTCTACCCGGATTTTCCTGACTGCCTCCATACCCAGATCTTCGAAATCGACCATTTCAACCGATTTGATATTTTCTGCCGCAAGTATTGCTGCAGGACCTCCGATTGACCCCAGATAAAATCCTCCATGTTTTTTGCATGAATCGATAACAGCCCTGCTCCTGTTTCCCTTGGCAACCATGATCAATGAACCTCCCAGGCTCTGGAAAAGATCGACATAGGCATCCATTCTGCCGGCTGTCGTTGGACCAAAGCTTCCTGAAGGCATTCCTTCAGGTGTCTTGGCAGGACCAGCGTAATAAATCGGGTGATCCTTAAAATATTCAGGCAGCGGTTTTCCTTCATCAATCAGCGTTTTAATCCGGGCGTGAGCAATATCGCGGGCTACGATCAGCGTGCCCTTCAGGTTCAGTCTAGTTTTTACAGGATATTTAGTCAGCTGGGCAAGCACCTCTCTCATCGGTCTGTCAAGGTCTACCTCAACAGGTTTTTCAAGTTCCGGAGCTTTAGCCGGAAGGAAACGGGCCGGATTTCTCTCGAGCTCTTCAATAAAAATCCCTTCGGGAGTGATCTTTGCTTTCAGGTTCCTGTCGGCGCTGCAGCTCACTCCAAGGCCTATCGGGCAAGATGCTGCATGTCGCGGCATGCGAATCACCCTTACATCATGAACGAAATATTTTCCTCCGAACTGGGCGCCCACTCCGTACTCATGGCAAATCCTTTCAATCTTTTTCTCCCATTCAATATCCCTGAAAGCTCTTCCGCTCTCATTCCCGGTTGTCGGCAGTTGATCGAGATAACCCGCTGATGCCTCCTTGACGGTTTTGAGTGTCGCCTCAGCCGATGTTCCTCCTATCACAAGAGCAAGGTGATATGGAGGACATGCAGATGTGCCCAGATCCTTTATCTTTTCCTTCACAAACTTTGTAAGAGATTCCTCATTGAGCAGCGATTTTGTCTGCTGGTACAGGAATGTCTTATTGGCCGATCCTCCTCCCTTTGTTATAAAAAGGAACTCATATGAGTTGCCTTCAGTCGAATAAATATCGATCTGCGCAGGAAGGTTGGTACCTGAATTCTTTTCATCAAACATGGTGAGCGGAACAACCTGTGAGTATCTGAGGTTTTTGTCCTTGAAAGTTTCATAGATCCCTCTTGAGATATAGAGCGCATCATTAACCCCCGTCCATACTCCTTCGCCTTTCTTTCCAATAACAATTGCAGTACCGGTATCCTGACACCACGGAAGATCCTCCTTTGATGAGATTACCGAGTTCCGTATCATGACATAAGCCACAAAACGGTCATTGTCGGTAGCTTCCGGGTCAGCAAGAATGGCAGCCAGTTTTTCGAGGTGCGCGGTTCTGAGAAAGAAAGAAATATCTGAGACTGCTGTTTTTGCAAGCAGTTCGAGACCACGCGGGTCGACTTTTAAAACCTTTTTACCACCTGCTTCAAAAACCTGGACATAATCCTTAGTAAGAAGCTTGTATTTTGTTATATCCTTCTCAAGCTGAAAAGGCTTTTCATAAATGAATTCTGCCATGGTTTTATTGTTAATTAATTAACAATGATTGGATTACGGTAATTATATTCCTGCTATTCAGGTTTTTATCAAATTTATACAGAATTGATTTAAGAAACAATGAGAAGAAGCATAGAAATGAATAATCGAAAGGTGCTGACCACAAAAGAAACCCACCCCTGCCCCTCCAGGGAGGGGATCTTATAGATTAAGTACTTCAGATCTCGTTGAAGCCGAACTTCTCTTTTGCCCGTATCCCTTTGGGTGTCATTTCCACAGTACAGCACTCCGTATTGCCGTCATGCTGGAATACCAGGATATAATTATTTGCCAGGGATTCCTCAAGTATCTGTTTTTTCTCTTCAATGGTTTTAAGTGATTCTATATCGTAGCTCATGTTCCAGATCAGAGGAATATGTGCCAGAGTGGGAATAAGATCACCAGTGTAGACAAGTGTCCTGCCTTTATATCTGATCAGAGGGATCATCAGGCCGGGTGTATGTCCATCACACATCCTTACATCGAAATCCTTAAAGAGTTCGCCTTCCTCCTCAACGAGGGTCAGCCTGCCACTATGTAAAACCGGTAATATATTTTCCTCAAGGAAGGCGTCTTCCTCGCGGATGTTGTTTTTTGAAGCCCACTCCCACTGAGTCCTGCTCACATGATATGCAGCCTCAGGGAAGACCATCTCAAAACCCCTTCCCCCTGGAGTTCTTCTT
>PMBC01000027.1:13731-15683 GCA_003152835.1 Bacteroidales bacterium
CGGATAAACCCTCGACCAGAGTGTCTTTGGCACTACGCCGAACATGGCACCGCCGTCGACCTTGAAATTGGCAATATTGAATAACCTGATTTTCATAGGAGTTTTTATTGTTTATATTCTGTTATGGCTTCTTTTTCTTTGTGGTGAGCCGGAACATCGCCCTCATCAGTATTCTTATCATCTGGTATGAGAACCATCCTGAAACACGATAAAACGTAGTTCGTCTTTTTTTAAATATCTCCGTCGTTATCTGGCGGCAGTCATTATTAATGATATCGAGGAGTTTCTCCTCAAAATCCTGGGTGAATCCCTTGTCAAGAATTGCTGCGTTTATCTCAACACTTCCATAGTCGCTCAGGTGGTTCAGGTTGTAGCTGCCTACCGTGCACCAGATGCCATCAACTGTCGCCACTTTAGCATGAAGATTTGAAGGCAGGTATTCATAAATTTTTATTTTATTCCTGAGGATGAAATCATAAAGAAACTGCGTTGCCCGTTCAAACATCGGGGCATCGGATTCGGCAGATAAGACTATTGTAATGTCGACTCCCCTCATGCTTGCAAGTCGTAAAAGCCTTCTTTCATTCCTGCCCGGAAGGAAATAACCAGAGAANNATAAGATTGCGGGTTGCGGACATATTCGGTTGCTCGTTCCTGCTTTGAAATAAATGTTTTATTCCATAGTTTCTTCATGATATCAAGAAGGAAGGCACACTCAGGGCCTCTGATCTTAACTGCAAAATCGAGCCATTCCTTTTTCGTGCCATACCCGTGATAACGATTTGCGAAATTCATTCCGCCGATTATTGCGACCTCGCCGTCTGCCAGCACCACTTTTGAATGGAGCCTGAGACTGAGCTGGTAACCTTTGGTAATGAAAGTAGGTGAGAAAAAGCGAAACAATATCCCGGACCCTTCAATATTTTTAACCAGTTCATCAGACAGATACTTGGTGCCAAAGGCGTCAAGAAGAAGGTATGCTCTTACGCCCCTTTTTGCAGCCCTGACCAGTGCATTAACCATCCTTATTCCGGTTTCATCTTCGTCAAGGATATATGTCTGGAAATGAATATAATTCTTTGCTCCGTCAATAATGTTTTCCACGGCTGCAAAAAACTCTTCCCCGCTCCTGAGAAGTGTTACCTGGTGCCCGCTTTTATAAGCGAACCTTTGAGATCGCCTGCTCATAAACTATCCGGATCATTTCCCTTATGCAAAGATAAGAGTTTAACGCTTCACTCCCATTTATTGGATTTTTGTATTACTTTGCATCAGTTAAAACCCTTCACATTGAAGAAACAAATTCTTACCTCAATAGTTTCATTCATGCTGCTGATAAATTTCACATCCTGCTCAGCGAATAGTTCTGCAGCTCAAAAAGATAGTACCCTGAAAGATTATCCTCCTTCTCACCCGCGCATTCTCCTTCTGGAAGGTGAAGAATCAGGAATCCGGCAGACAATTGCCGCTGATGATGATTGGAATGCAATGCATGTTTTTATACTTTCTGAAAGTGATAAACTTCTTACCAAAGCTCCTGTTGAGAGAGAGCTCATCGGCAAAAGGCTGCTCGACAAATCAAGGGAAGCACTCCGGAGGATCTTTTTCCTCTCCTATTCATACAGGATGACAAATGATCAGAAATATCTGATGAGAGCTGAACAGGAACTGAATGCTGTTTCAGCTTTCAGTGACTGGAATCCTTCACATTTCCTTGATGTAGCTGAAATGACAATGGCTGCTGCAATAGGTTATGACTGGCTATTCAAGGGTCTTTCGGCAGAATCCCGCAGTCATATTAAAACAGCAATAGTTGAGAAGGGTCTGAAGCCCTCATTTCAGACTTCATATAACTCGTGGCTCCAGGATTCCAATAACTGGAACCAGGTATGCAATGCCGGCATGACATTTGGAGCGCTGGCTGTTTATGAAGATGAAAAAGAGCTGGCAAC
>PMBC01000183.1:0-22648 GCA_003152835.1 Bacteroidales bacterium
TTAATTATTTTGGTTGCCTGAAAGGTAAAACGACGTATGTCCAATTCTTTATCGAGAAACAATGTGGCAATATCGGTACTGTTGAGCAAGTTCTTCATATCATTGTTCACCCGCGAGAAATCATCCACTTTCGATTGCAATTCAGCGTTCAGCGTCTGAAGTTCTTCATTCAGGCTTTGCATTTCTTCTTTTGAACTTGTAAGTTCTTCGTTGGTAGATTGAAGTTCCTCATTGGTTGATTGCAACTCCTCGTTAGAAGATTTCAGTTCTTCCTGCGAAGTCTGCATTTCTTCGAGAGTGTCCTGCATCTTTTCACGTGTATACTTTAACTCTTTCTCCAGTGCTGATTGCCTGACACTGATTACAGTCTTCTTTTCTTTTCTTGCATGCAGTTTGATATCGACAGTCTCCAGCACCTCCATAAAGATTATCATAATCATGCCGCTCAGAGGCTCAGGCTTATCAAGCCATTGAATATTAATATCTAATTTTTGTGCATTCCCATTTGCACCTAAGTTGACATTATGAAGAATCACTGTTTCTCTGTTCTTTATGGCTTTACGAAAAGCAACAGGAAATTCGCTGCGTAACCCTTCACGCAACATTGCAAAAATATTCATATTTGCTTTACCAACTGCTGGTTCGAGGTATTTTCCAGTATGACCGCTGACGTAAATTATGTCGCCATTCTCGTTAACAAGAACACCGGCAGGTGCAAAATTCTGTAACAATAGCTGATCTGCAAGTGTCTGAATACTAGGAACTGGTTTCGCAGGAACTATCTTATCAATGCTGGCTGGTCTGTTTCGGGAAAAAGTAGAAGGAAAATCAAATAATTCAGGTATCTGGATAGAAACTGCGCGTTTGAAGATTTTCAATTTTACATCAAGAGATGAAAACAGATGGCTATGCGTTCCCAGAGTTTCGGAGCTGCCCAGCACCATAATTCCCTTATTGTTAAGACTATAGAAAAACAGACTTAGTAATTTCTTTTGCAACTCGGGCTCCAGATAAATAAGCAGATTTCGACACGAAAGTATATCGATCTTTGTAAAAGGGGGATGCATTATGATGTTGTGTTGTGCAAACACAATCGTTTCCCTGATTTCAGTATTAATAAAATAGCCATCTTCTGTAGCAAGAAAAAAACGATTTAAACGAGCTGGAGATACGTCGGCAATGATATTTGCAGGAAATATGCCTTTCCTGGCTATCTCAATAGCGTCATTATCCAGATCAGTAGCAAATATCTGCAATGAAAATCCTCCATGTGGATTGATTTTTTCAACCACTTCTTTAAACACTATGGCTAATGAATATGCCTCTTCTCCGGTTGAACACCCCGGTACCCATGCCCGTAATATTGAACCGGGTTGAAGGTTGGAGATAATATTTGGAATTACTTTCTCTTTCAGAAATTCCCATACTTCAGCATCGCGGAAAAAATTAGTAACACCAATCATCAATTCTTTAAAAAGTATATTTACTTCAATCGGATTGTCCTGCAAGAAATTGACATACAAAGATATCTTATCAATATTATGCACGCCCATGCGTCTTTCAATGCGACGATATATGGTATTCTTCTTATAAAATGAAAAATCATTACCGGTATAGGTCCTAAGCAGAATTATTATCTTTTCGAGTGAGCTTTTATCTTTAATTTCTATGTTCAGATCTGATCTGACGATAGGAATATGTTTAAGGAATTCCATAAGTCTTTCAGGCAATAAATTTGAAGGAGCAACAATATCCACCAAAACCGAATCGATCGCATTGCGTGGCATACTGTCGAATTTTGCGTTGGAAGGCTCCTGTACCATCACTATTCCGTTCCTTTCTTTTATTGCTTTTAATCCCGAACTGCCGTCGGAGCCCATTCCGGATAGAATAACTCCGACACTTCGTTCCTTACGGTCGTCGGCAAGCGAGCGCAGGAAAAAATCTATCGGAAGACGAAGTCCCCTGACTTCCATTGGTTCAAACAGGTGAAGCACACCATTTAAAATAGACATGCTTTTGTTTGGAGGAATTACATACACGCAGTTTGGTTTAACTGCCATACGGTCCTTCACCTGAAAAACCTGCATCCGGGAAATCCGCTGCAGTAATTCCGGTAACATCCCTTTCTGTGTGGGGTCAAGATGTTGCACAACGACATACGCCATCCCGCTGTTTTCAGGCACATTACCCAAAAATTGCTCCAATGCTTCAAGTCCTCCGGCAGATGCACCGATACCGACTATAGGAAACTGCCCGGTATCTGAATCAGAAGTTCTTTCTTTTGATAATACTGTCGATTCCAGTTTCTTGGGTTTCACTCGCATTATATTAAATAATTTTATCTGACTCGTAAAACTTCGATGAGATATCTTGTTGGAATTGATCTACTATTAGGTGTACTATGAGCAGTATACCTTTATTGTTTTTAAATATAGTAATTACATAATATCCTTTTACACAAATAATCAAAATACATAAAAATAACATAATCCAAACAATCAACCAGCTGTTCTTATAGACTGTCGATCATCGGCTCCTTATTATCAGACTCAGTTGGTTGTGGCCGGCTACCAGAGACTGTATTTTAAAAGCATAAATATAGATTCATGCGCTGTATTATTTATTACATAATTCTTTAGAAAAATTACATAATTCCTACCCATTTTCAATGCAATAAGAAAGCCAGCCTTTTATGAATAATCAATACCGAATAGCTGGTTTTTATTCGCAAAGTAATTTATCTCTTACTTAAAATATTGGAATAATTCAATTCTTATAAGAAAAGGATAGCTTTGACATTAACTGCTTCTGGTTTTTGATTCAAAGCTTCCAGCACTATCTCGTCTATCTGGTAAACATCCTTTCGGAATTGTATTCTATCCTTCCCATCAGTCCAGGCTGTCAGATAAATCAACTCCACGTCAACAGGGTTTTTCAGACGTACCGCTTCTTCATTCTCCTGTTGCATTGCATCGCGAATGCGTGTTGGCAACCAATCAGGGTTATCGGACAACAACAATACGGCGAGATCAAATGGTTTTTCCACTCTTACACAACCTGAACTCATCGCTCTGTCGTCACGGGTAAAATATCCTCTTGACGGGGTATCATGTATATAGACATTGTCGGCGTTCGGAAACATAAACTTCACCCTCCCCAGAGCATTACCAGATCCAGGATTCTGCCGAACCAAATATGGAAAATTGTCTATCGATATCTTTGACCAATCTACGTCATTGTAAGCTAACTCTGAACCATCATTCCTGAGCAGCTTCATATTATTCTTTTCAAGGTATCCGGGTCCCCTGAGTAATTGAGGAACCACATCTTCCCGTAGTATTGTAGGAGGTACAGTCCAACTGGGGTTAAAGACAATATAGGTCATTTGGTCATTAAAAACTGGGGTCTTCCGGCATTCTTTGCCGACTATTGCTCTCATCGAAATAAGGGTATCCGTTCCCTCTATCAGATCGAGCTCAAAATTGGCAATATTTACAATAATATGTTTCTCAGTCACCTGTAATGGAAGCCACCTGAACCTTTCCATATTAACTTTCAACTGGTTAATAAGTTTGCAAGGCATGTTATTTAAGAATTCCAGTGTTGTTTTGCCAATCACACCATCGGTATTTAAGCCCCAGTCCTTCTGAAACATTTTAAGCTGTTTTTCAAATTCCACATCAAATGTAGTGGAAGTACTGTCGGATAATTGATATCTCAGCTTTATCAGCCGTTGCCTGATCATCGGAAGTAAAGGATTCGATTCTCCGGGCTTAAGAGCCAGATCAGACTTTATTACCGGCCATGATTGGTCATCCAGCACAAGAAAGAAAGAGAGCTCATTTTTCATCATCCAGTAAGAACGATACCGGGGAGCAAGCATATTCAGCTCGTTTGCCACGTCGTTCTCTGCCAGCGCCTTCTCCAATTTAAGGTCGAGTCTCAGATCAGGTTCCTTGCGTTGCATTTTCCAGTTGGCTCCCTCCTTTTCAGGATTGACTTTACCATAATAAAGATGTGAGCCCAACAACATAAAAGCATCAGAGAGCAAAACATCCAGTTTCATCATATCTTCATTATCCATAAGTGTATCCGAAAGCATTTTCCCAATATATTTTTCAATCAGATACAAATGATAATCATTTGGTTGTAAACCTTGCTGGTCAACCTGGCGGATATAATTCAGCAAAACATATCCATTATTGCTTAAAGCATCATTGTTAAACCAGGCAGGAGCATAGACTCTGTTCTCATAAAAGAGTGGAAGCACGTTACCTGAAAGAAGATACTCATCGTCAATTTTATAACATGTGCCTGCTGCCTTGTTATCAATAAATTGCTTTATGGATCCGGAAGGTTCTCCAGTGCCTGATGCAAATGTTGCGAACAGTATGAATGCCGTAAAAGTTATCCTTTTCATTTACTAAGAGTATGTATTGTATTATACGGTATTTCAGTAATAATACCTCCGAAAGATAAGGACAGGTCGCAGTTAAAGTGTTACACAATGATTGATAATAGTTGCATCATTCACACATTCCCCGAAGCGCAGTGTCTCTTGATGGCTTGCGTTTTATTTTTTGTTATAGAGAAATTTTTTATCGCCTTTATGATGAAAAGAAAAAGGCTGCCTGACTTCTATCCAGGCAGCCTTTTCTGCAAAAACTATAATTAACTAAAACCCCTTACTACTTAGGTGGAATAATATCAATTATAACAGTACGGTTATAAAAGCGTTCTTCCGGAGTGCCGTTTCCAAACGGAGCTAAATCCAAATCCTCGCCGAATCCGTATACTTCAAATTTGACATCAGTTCTTCCGGCTTTCGTTAAGGCATTCTCAAGAATACCTCTGACTTCGTTAGCTCTGGCCAATGACAATCCCAGATTATGGGCTTCATCTCCGATAATATCTGTATGCCCATGAATTATGACTGTTCCCCCAACGGGAATCTTTGGTGTTACGATTTCAGTAAGGTATTTTTCGTACAAAGTGATGGCCTGCGAATCATTGAATTCAAAAATTACGCTGTACCTCATCCCTTCTTCTCTCTGCGAAGGGGTCCAGAGGACCATATGTACAGAAGCTTCCTTTTTTACTGTCTTACCGCTCTTTGTCTGACCTATCATCGTCACCTTGAAATTACCTTCAGGACGGACACCCAGAATAGATTTTCCGGGGATACTTACCTTGTCCTGTGTATAAGGTCCGAAATTCTGGATCGCACCTTTTTCATCCCTGATTTCCATCTTCCATGATGAGAATGCTTCATTAGCTCTCTTGGCATTGAAAGTTACATAGCTATCAAGGGGTGCTTCCTGCACGGCTAAGAGTTCAACCGGTTTAAGCGGGACATCAGGACCACTCTGGAACTCCATCAATAAGGCTGGCGATTCACTCCAGATAGACACTCTGCGATCTCCCTCACGAAGGAGGTCAATCTCGTTTGTGCCACCTGGTTGTTCAGACGGGATCCTGGGTTTAATCCGGCCTTCAGTATTGATCCTTGAAGCATCAATTCCGAACACAGTTGTAAGGTATCTTTTGACTGATTCAGCCATTGCCAATCCGTCTTCTACACCTTGCATTGACGCTCCGGCCAACCTGACAATTGCCGCTGGATTTTTCACCATACGGTCCCCCAGGATGTTCAGGACATTATAATATACAGTCATTTGTCGGTCTGACCGTCCTGACAGTTTTTTAGGCTTAAACACTTCCAGCTGGTCTTCTTTGAAGTTTTTCACCTGATCTTTCGTAAGCAATACATAACGATCCGGTATCTCAGTCGATCCTAAATCGAAGAATACGTAGTTACGAACCGGGAATGTCTCCCTTACCCTGCGCTCGACCGGAATATTTAAAGGAGAATTTATAGAAAACTCCACCTCAGGCTCTAATATAGTAACATTAGCAGGCACTACAACAACAGCTTTTGCCCGTTCAGAAATTTTATGACCATTGCCAAACTTAATGGCAGCTCCAACTCTTAAAGTAGTTATATTCCATGTTTCTATTGAACGTGGAGTCTGACCAAAATAAGGTTGAAAAGATATAAAGGGAGAGAGCATAGCTTGTTTTTGGTTGTTCCGTGACGAGAGTGGAATATCGTATCCTGCTCCGATTTGCAATGAGATCTGCGTTTTGTTAATATTGCTAAAATCCCCGGTCACATCTGGTTCGGCCACCTGATCAGGATAAGCCGGATTGATCCCTTGCTTGTAAGTGAATGATTTTGCCAAATTAAAAGCCATCCGTGGGCCGCCATACAAATAAAAATTAGATTTGAATGGGGCAAAGCGCAAACTCGGCTCAATTGTAAGATAGCTAAGGTCAGTGGATAAATCTGCCGGACAGTTACAAGGAGTAACTACCTCTTTGAATTTACCTTTGCGGCCGTCATATCCTGCCTGCAGCATAATACCAAATTTTGAATCAGCAGGTTGATACTCCAAAAGGGGTGCAAGATAAATCCCCAAACCATCGCCATTATGAAAAACAGTGGNNTCCTGAGTGGAGCCGCGATAGAAATTAAAGTTTGCACCTACTGCTCCGCCAAACCACCATGTGGGTTTCGTGAACTGATCTGCCTGCGCCTGAAGGGTTGTCTGAATGCCTGTCAGAATCAAAGTACTTAAAATAAGACTCTTAATTAGCAGGTTATGATGGGACCACGCCATGCGTGATCCCTTTTTAAAATTAGTTTTAACTTTCATATCGTTTATTATTTACGGCTTGTTGATAATGTTTGTACTGGTTAGAACAACTGCTCCATTTCTGGCAAGCATTCTGCCCACTGCAGTTGCATGCGAATTCATCGTTATGGAGGTCAAGGCCAAAATGTTTCCTTGAAATGATGTATAATCTCCAATAGTTGCTGAACTGCCAGTCTGCCAATAGATGTTTTTAGCCTGTGCGCCTCCTCTGAGGATCACATTGCCGCCAGCTCCGCCTACTGTGGTAAAGTCAGATGCTATCTGGAAAATCCAAACGGCATTCGCATCACCTTGAGCATCAAGAGTAAGATCGCCCGACTGTATTAACAATGTGGATGTTGATTTATAAATGCCTGGTGCAAGTGTTTTGCCACCCTGATCGCCTGCAACTGTGGCAGGTGCCGGTGAAGTTGCTCCTGCAGCAAAAAGATACGCATCGGTCAGGTCTTGTTTGGCTTGTATTAGCATGGCAGCTACACCCGGAGGTGCGGCATCATCAGAAGCATAAATCGCTCCACCCACCATGATGGCAGGAGGGAATCCGGTAACTGAAGAACGAACGCCCGGGCTTATCCCGACATCCATATTATGAATCTCACTCTGACCGGCGTTGCTGCTAATTCCTACACCTGCAAGAATGCCGAACAGTCCAGCCGATTTAAGATCAACACCCAGTGGACTTGCAGTCGCACCTGTATTAAATTTCCATACGTAGTTATTCGCCAGTGGAATGCCCTGTGCACTCTTTGCTCCGGTTGTAATAGTAGCCGTATAGGTGGTAGCTGATAAAAGACTACTGAAAGGTGTAAAGTAGGCAGTTGTACCTATGTACGAAACTGTTCCATAGACTGGCGTTACTCCTTGCTTTAGTGTAAATGTTGTTAAAGTAAGGGTTAACGGATCCATTGGCACACTAAAGGCTGCAGTAACTGTTTTATTAAGACCTACACCTGCTGCAAGATTTACCGGGTCAACAGAAATTACCGTAGGCATTGGGCCGGAAGTAAAGGTCCACTTGTAATCGGTCTGTATGGCATTACCCATTAAATCTTTAACCGACGTTTTAATTGTACCCGTATAGTCAGTACTGGGCAAAAGGGCACTGGAGGGTGTAAAAGAGGCAGTTATTCCGATATACGAAACTGTTCCTGCGACTGAAGTCACACCTTTTGTTGCCAATTCTAAAGTAAAAGATTCCTGCGTAATAGTTAAGGGATTCATGGCTTCATTGAAGGTTGCTGTAATTATTTTGTCGAGGGATACACCAACGGCCGCATTTGCCGGACTTGTTGATATCACAGCCGGGCAAACTCCAATGATTTCAACGAAATCATCTTTTTTGCACCCCGCAATCAAAACAACCATCGCTATTGCAAGGGTTGTTAGTAGTTTTGTTGGTCTCATTTTTTTGGTTTTAAATTGTCGTATTTATACAGTACAAAGGTATGCCCGTCGATTCCGGAATGTGTTATACAATCTTAGGAATAAGTTATATCATTCACACATTCATTGAGGCAGTGCGCTTTGATTCAGAACCGATTCCGGATGAAGAAGTGAGAGGGAATTATAGATAATGAAAGAGATCCCGAAAGATCCCTTTTTAATTATAGCTTCAAATCTATCATGTCAGGAATTAAATCCGGACTTACAAAAAGTCCGAATCAGAGAAACAATTGCTTACAAATGACTTATAATTGTTATCGGTTCTCTGGTTATAATACTGGTACCTGTTTTTCTGCAAGTTTGCGGGCCTGACCGACCCAGTTATCCTGTTCGATACGACCGGGAATAATTTCCAGGACTTCAGTAATGGTTTCTATATCTTCATGTGTAAGGTTACTGATTTGATTAAAAGTATAAATGCCGAGCAGGTTTAACCGCTCCTCAACCCATAATCCAAGTCCATCAATCAGAGTCAGATTATTTGCCTCATGTTTATGGGCGATCCCTAATCTATCGAAGTAAATTCTTCCTTTTCTGTCCCTTATGCGTTTAAGCAGATCCGACTTGTTGCCAGCGATCCGGACAAGTTCGCGAGCTTGAAGTATCCATTCATCCCTTTCAATTCTGCCAGGGAAGTATTCAATTGCCTCAGTAACAGCTTCAATATCATCTTTTGTAAAATTGCTTATCTGCCGGAACGTATAGATATCCAGCATATTAAGTTTTTCCTTTATCCATCCTCCAATGCCGCTAATTTTGGTTAAATCATCAGCTTCTTCTTTTTGGGCAATTCCTATTCTATTATATTGAATGTTCGACTTTCTTTCACTTATACGTTTAAAAAGTTCCACCCTTTTGTCCTGGTTATGAAGAAGTTCTATGGCTTGTGAAACCCATTCGTCCCTTTCAATCCTCCCTGAAAAGAAAATAATAGCATCATTAATTGCATCAATATCCTGTGCCGTGAATTTACTGATCTGCTTGAAAGTATAAATATCTAATTCATTCAGACTTGCCTCATTAACAGGACCTATACCGCTTATCATTTTCAGGTTATCCTTCTCTGCCTCTGTTGCTGTTCCAAAACTTTGGTAATTTAACAAGTGCTTACGTTGTGAAGAATGAACAAGAGCTCTGACCTCGAAAGCAAGTTGTTCCATTTCGTAGTCCTTTTCTTTGAGACTATTTTTTAGATTAAATAGATCCGCATCAAGGTTGACGATACGATTATTCAATTCATGCCTGTCAGATTCAATAGCTTTAATTCTCCTTTCATAAATCGACTTACTGTAAAGCCATGCAGTTACATACCCAATAATTCCGGAGACCAGTAATAAAGAAAGAATTTCAATGGTTGCTCCGCTTTTTGTTTGAACCAAAAAAATTAATAAAGTATTCATGATTTTAAATTTTAATTGTTATTACTGTCCTCCTGTTGCTTGCTCTGCCTGCTGATGAATTATTATCACCTGCAGGTTCTTTCTCACCCCTGGATTCTATTTTGACTTTATCAGCAGGAATACCCTTGCCTTCAAAATATTTCTGCAAGCATTGAGCCCGGCGATAACCCAGAGCCTGATTGTACTCATCGGAGCCAATCGCGTCGGTGTAACCTGTGATACTAAGTCTGGCCTGAGAGTTTTCATCCAGATAAGCATTTGATTTATCGAAATACTTATCTGTCACTGCATCAGAATTGAATTCAGATTTGTCAAATGCAAAGTAGATTACCAGGTTTTCAGGGATTACTGCCTGTTCCTGTACCAAAGATTTCTTTAATGTGTCGCCAACGATGACAGGAGTATTGCCGGCCATTTCAGTTTGCATGGTTATTGTTTCATTGCATAATCCTTTTATCTTACACACATACAGATGAGTAGATAACGAAGACCAGCCAAAAAATACAAGAAATCCAATTATCAGAATTTTCATTGGTTATGATTATTGCATTATAAATTAAATTCCTTTACCTGATTGAATTAAAATCTTTGAGATTAAAACCGTTTTCGTTATCATTAGTGATCTTGCGGGAATTATAGTAGTACATGTTACCATCAATATCAAAAATCATGTCAAAGCATTTTCCTGCACCGGTGTTCTGAGTAGGACCAACATGAAAATGGAAGAGAGCATTTGACGGGTTTGAAGCAAGTTCCTGCTGTATCTCCGATGCAGTAAGTAGTTTGACATAATATGGATAAACGGCATTAATTTTCTCAGGTGAATCTGCATCTAGGGCCATCATATCTTTGTTAAACAGCAGAACCTTATCCTTAAAACCCGTTGAACGATTATAATATCTCAACCCTTTCAGTGAAATTAAGAAACGATAGTTTTCAAGATTCTTCACATGTTTCTGCATGAATTTTACAATTGCTGGAACAACATAGTCGTAATCATTATTAAAATCGCCGGAATATGACAGCGGTATGCTGCATAATTCGGGCATTTTGGCAATATCATTTGCTGCATCTCCCAGAACAAGGCTTAAGTAATTATAGCTTACTCCACCCGGATCTTTATCATAAACACCAGTTAAAAGAACTAAAAAAGAATACCTTGAATCAAACCGTCGCTTTTCAAACTCCTGCTGGTCGATAAATTCAAAATCAGTAGATTTCCAATAATTCTGAACGGCGTCTTTAATTAATATGTTATAAGAAATGTTGGCATTTTCAAGCACAACACATGTTTTTGAATTAATAAACATCCCTATTTGCTGTTTTGATGCCAGTTTAGGATTTGCCATAGATCCCAGACTAAAGATCCCCAGGATAAAAAAGAAAACGCACTTTTTCAATATTGTATCGGTCAATAATCCTGTTAAAGGATAGCCTAAAATCGATTTTTTCATTTTAATATTTGGTTATTTTGACAAAACAAAGATTAGATACTATTTATCCGGAGATGATATTCGACTTTGATAAAAAGTTACATCATTCATACATCAGGTTTATTCTATTGGCACCCGCTTCAGTTTAAGAAGTGCATCCTCAATGAATAATTCTCCTGATGTCTGAATAATGAATAATCAGTACAATTACCGGCCTTGATGTCTCGTCTGGCGACCTGTTGATTGCCAATGACCTTTAGACCATGATTTTCCGCGTGGAGTTGACTGCCAGTGACCTGACACATATGTCTGTCCCTGTCTGGGTTGCTCCCAATAGCCATCCTTTTGCACGTACATATGGGTTCGATTGTTCCAGCCCCAGTCGCCATCTATCCAAATATGGAGATTGCTTGGTTGTGCTGGTCTGGCATATACCGTATATGCAGGTTCTGTTGCAACATAGCCGCTCATACAGGAATTGAGGAATAATCCTATTCCTGCCAGACTGACCAGAAAAATAAACTTTTTCAGGTACTTTCCGAATTTCGTATTAACACTGGTTTCAGCTGCGTTCAATACCGGTTCACATTTGATTGCCTTCTGAACGACTTTTTGTAAGCTTTCATTCCCCCTCATTTTTGTATTATTAGTTGTGAAAAAATCTTCACAATACAAAGGTGAGTCTATAAATTCCGGGAACCATTACATAACTATAGGAATAAGTTACATCATTCACACATTGCAGGTGATGATAGCAGGAAGTGGATCCTATTGATTCGGTTTTGGGAAACCATACGAAAATAAATCAGTTGATAAACAGCAGCATTACAATTTAAGTTTTGCCTGAACTGTTCCTGTCTGATAGAACTACAGCATCAGAATAACCAGTGCTATAGCGCTGCAATAATATAAAGGAGTTCTAATTTAGTTTTCCCTAGTTTATAGCCAAGCATTTCCATCATTTCATTTTCCTTGCCTTCGCGAAAGCGTAAATCTTCTTCTGTAATAATTGAATATTTTTGTTTGAGTTTTTCTTTTGTCTTATTCCAGTATCCTGTCGAACTATTATTCATGATTTCTGATTTTATGTTAAGGCGAAGTTTTCTTAGCACAGATGTTATTTAATTTTCTTTCTATCTGTTTCAGATTTGGATTTCTTCTGTTGCCCGTTCTTGTTTTTGACCGAAGGTTTGACAGTAACCTGTTGCTTTTCTCTTCTGTTGTTTTGGGACGGATTTGCATTCTGCTGTTCCAAAGCTTTTGAATTATTAGTGCTTTTCTGCGGATTTGCAGTATTTGTCTCTGGTTCCTGTCTGTTATTATCAGGTTTATTTACAGTCTGTGGTTGATTTACAGTCTGTGGTTGGATTACTTTCGGTGGTTGGTTTACTTTCGGTGGTTGATTTAAATTCTGTGGTTGATTTACATTCTGTGGTTGGTTTACTTTCTGTGGTTTATTTACATTCTGTTGTTGGTTTACTTTCTGTGGTTTATTTACAGTCTGTGGTTTATTTACAGTCTGTGGTTTATTTGTCACATTTCTTTCTGATGGGCGTTTCACATCCTTCAGGTCAACTATTCTCGACGGAGCAGGTCTCTGTCCCATATCATTATTTTTCGTCACCTGCGGTCTGTAAATATACAACTGGCCATTGCTCATATTTTGTCCTGGTCTGTTATTTTCCTGAACAGCAACAGGATTGACTTTTCTGCCGGTAAATTTTTGTACGTCCTCTCTTTTGGGTCCTGAGACATATGTTGTATTACGATTGTTATCAACATAAGTATTATTAATCACAGTGGAATTTATGATGATCCTGTCGCTGGAAGTTCGATTGACATAATAGCGGGAGACGTCGGATCTGTCTAAATACCTGTCTCTTACGAATATCCAGTGATTGTTGTTCCTATTATATTCCCCTCCAAAACTAATACTGATACTAACACCAGGTTGCATTGGTTCCCAGCCATAATAACCATTGGCTCTTCTCCAGATCACCCATGCAGGACCCCATTCATTATCTGGTACCCAGAACCAGCCATAATAATTATCGTAATCCCAACGACCGTAATGAAATGGCGCCCATCCCCAATCGTAATATGACATCCATGTCCAGCCATAGTCTGTCATAATCCAATGACCGTTTGAAGAATAAGGACTAAAGTCAGATCCGGCGTCCGGAATCCAAACATAACCGTAATTGGGATAATCCACCCATTGGCCATAAGGACTTAACTGATCGTAGAAGACCTGGAAACTCATATTCCCCTGCTGCGCTGAGACCTGTTTTGTAAATATTACAGAAGACACGATCAATGTAAGTAAGATTACCAGAATTTTAATGTTCGCTTTCATAGTGATTAGAATTAAATTACCAGTTATTATTTGTTAAGTAACAAACTGTTTCCAGCTGTTTGTCGGAGTATCTCTTTAATAGTATAAAGGTAGGTTTGAACATAGAGTTACATGTTACATAACTTTTGGAAAAAATTACATAATTCACACATTCTCAGCTATCCCATTGGATTGTTGATTCTTCATAATGGTATATGAAATGGGCTGGTGTTATTTGAAATATAACTCATTGCATGCTCAAAATGTGTGAATTATATAACTCTTATTGAAAGTTGTGTAACACTTGCCAGGTTAAATGAGCCTACCTTTCATAATACATTAACAGGTAATAACCAGTGTCGTAATCTTTATACATTAAAATACATATATATGAAAACAAAACCAATTTCTTTAATAATGATCCTTTTGCTATCAGCTTCTTTAGCAAATGCTCAGAGTACAGATAAAGCAAAAATATCCTTTGCTATTCTTGGAGGTGTAAATTTCCAGAATCTGAATGGAAAAGATAATAATGGGAATAAACTTGAAAATGATATGATCATTGGTTATCACGCCGGAGTCAATGTTCAGATACCTGTTGCATCGGGGTTCTATTTCCAACCCGGATTAATATTTACCACAAAAGGAGCAAAAAATACTTATGGCTCATTAACAGGCACATTCAAACTTTCTTATATTGAATTGCCTTTGAACTTTGTTTATAAAGCCTTACTGGGTAAAGGATCTTTTATGCTTGGATTTGGACCCTATATTGGTTATGGCATCGGGGGCACGGCATCCATTGAGAACGAATCCACAACTATCAAGACAGATATTGAATTCAAAAACGTTGTGGAAACAGGTGATCCCTTGGTACCCTATGCCAAAACTTTTGATGCAGGTGGCAATATTTTTGCCGGATACGAAATGGCAGGCGGGATCTTTCTCCAGCTGAATGGACAACTTGGAATGCTTAAAGTTAATCCTGAAGATAACCGAATTATACCAGTTTTTAGTGATAAATCATCAGTTAAAAATACGGGGTTCGGTATTTCAATAGGGTACAGGTTTTAAGACCGGGGTTAAATACAAAAAGACTGTCACGGTTTTGATGTGACAGTCTTTTTTATTTGTCATTACATTTACCTTCTCAACTGTTCCAGTATTATGTATTCAATAACAAATGAACTCATTGGCATCCTTTGTCTGCTATGGAACTGGTATATGGTTCCTGAAAGGATGCTATTTTTTAGGAGATTGCCATAAAATAATTCCTCCGACTGCCATTACGGCAATGCCAACTAGTGGCGACCAATTGAGGTGATGCCGTTTGTTTGCCATGATGTTAACATCACCTATTTTAGCTACACTTTCCCTCGTGAAGAAAGTAACTGCGGTAAAAATGGTCAATAACAGACCAAGAATAATGATGACGATACCTGTTTTTTTCATTTTATTTTTTTATGAATATTATTGGTGAAAAGATAGATGAAGGTGGCATTATAATTATTACACAATTATTGTTAAGATTTACATAATTCATACAATATTTTACAATTGCCTAAGAAGATCATCTGATTTTTAAATTGTGCCGATTCTGGCTGGTTGGTATGATGAATAGTGGTAATGAAGTATGATGTAAAACATTTTCCGTTATACTTCCCATTAGTATTTCGTCCAACCATCTTCGGCTGTGACTGCCCATAACGATAATATCTGCATTCAGATCTTTTGCGGTTTTTAATATCGATTCAGCACATTCTCCCTTCACCACCATAGTTTTAATGGTTTTGTCACCAAGATGGTGTCTTGATTTATCAAGAAAATGTAAAGTTGCTTTTTCAAGTGCATCAACACTATACAATTGAAATTGACCTGTTTCAACGAACCCGTTAAATCCCATTATCGGAGAATATCCGGGAGAGGAATAATACACAGGATCTTCTATTACATGCAGCAAAGTAATTTCAGCGTTCATGGCTTTAGCCATCGAAAAACCATCTTCTGCCACTTTCTGTGCAGTTGGATTATAATCAAGCGCAATCAGTACTTTTTTCATTTATTTGTTTTTAAAACTTATTAATTAATAAGAAGTTAATGCAGTGTTATTCTTCACTTCCAGGTGAGCTAAAGTTTGTTCTTCTGTTGACTTGTTTTCTCTTGAGATCAGCAGGTGATCTCGAGATGTTATTTCAGGCGTTTTATTCTTTTCAACAGTCAATCGCGCCATTAAGTAGCTCACTGTTGATTCTGCTCCCTGATTGAGGTTGACATGGGTTTCTTCCAGGCCGTCGTAACAACCGCCGGTACACGGATTAAATATAATCTGATGTAATCGGTTGTTTCCTAAAAACCAGTTGAATGCTGTTTCCATTTTCAATTTGTATTCTTTGTCATTGAATACTTCATAGAATTTACTTAATGTCATTATGGTATACGCAACATCAATGGGTTGTTCACCAAAATGACAGGCCACTTTTCCTCTTGTCAACCAGCTTTTATTCGAGATAACTTCTATCCCATTTTCATTAAAAGTCTGAGACAACAGAAAATTGAACGACAATTTTGCAATATCTCTATATATTGTTTCCCCGGTTAACAGCCATGCATATAACATTGCCTCTGGTAATATACTGTTGGCATATGTAAGATAACCCTCAAACCATTCCCATCTTTCAACCGATTCGTGCTTGTACATCTGCACTAACCGATTTGCCAGAGTTTTTATCAGATCAAAAATTCCAGGTAATTTTATTACTTTATTATAATAATACAAACCTTTTATGGTAAATGCCATACCCCGGGTGGAATGAATTGTTTCCATATGAGGTATTGCCTTTTGAATGATTGCATTGGCTGTGGATACAATATCCTCCGGAAGTAACTCCTTTGCCGAGATTAAGTACCCAATAGCCCAGGCTGCTCTTCCATTTGAATCATCGAGATTAACTATTTTGTTCTGCCCGCTAAATCTGTTACGATAATCAACATAGTTTAAAAAATCACCTGTTGGTTGCTGACAGAATTTTATAAACCTGAGATATTTACGTATGTAAACCAGGTCCTTTTCATCCCCAGTTAATTTAAAATACATACACATTGCAATAAGAGCCCTTGCATTATCGTCGAGGGTATAACCTGAACTGACGTCGGGTTGATTGAGTTTTGAAAACTGAATCATCCCGGTATTAGTTGTCATTTGTTTCAGGTAGTTAAGCTTGATAACCGGGAGATTATATCTTATTGAAATTTGATTGCCGCTGGTTTTTTTGAACAACATTGCATGAGCAACAGCAGAATTTTCCCAGACCGTAGAAACTATCTTCTGTAAGGTATTTGAACTAATGTTCCTTCGTAACGGTTCATCATTAAGCAACCGGATAACGCAATCAGCTAGTTGTTGTGAATTGCCGAAATCAAAAATAATTCCAAGATCCTTCGTAAGTACTTCCCTTGCATGAGGGATAGGAGTAGAAATGATCGGGCAGGCACAGCTCATGGCATAAGCAAATGTGCCGCTTACAGCCTGGTTAGGATCTTTGGTAGTAAACAGGTAAATATCTGTAAGTTGCAAATATTCGAGAAGTTCGTCTAACGGCAGAAAACGGTTTACAAATATTACATGATTAGTAAGCTTATTGAGTATTACCAGGGATTCAAGCTTTGCTCTGTATATTTCCCCATCATTTTTCACAACCTCGGGATGGGTTTTCCCAATTATGAGAAATACAACATCGGGATTAGTTTTGATAATAGCAGGTAATGCTTCCAGAGTAGTTTCAATACTCTTGCCCGAGCTTAAAAGACCAAATGTAGTGAGGACTCTCCTCCCTGATAATCCGTATTTTCTTTTCAGATAAACTTTGCTCACGTGAGGGACCAAATGTGTGCCATGCGCGATTACATTTATTTTTTGTTCAGGAATATCATATTCATTAACCAGAATCCCAGCAGAATTATGAGTCATTACAATGATTGACTCGCAGACAGCTGCAATACTGGATATTTCCAGTTTTAACTGATTATCAGGATCGGGCAGCACTGTATGAAAAACAATCACGACCGGTTTTGATAAAGTATTCAGGAATTGAATAAATGCCTGTTCCTGTGATTTAAAAAATCCAAACTCATGCTGTACCAGGACGATTTTAATATGATGATCTGCATTAATTTCTAATGCAAGTTTCGTATAACCGTTAGCTAATGAGGTTTTAAGAATGTATTTTACTTCAGCCGGATATTGATAATTCATTTCTCCTGATTCCAAAGCACAAACTTTTACTGATAATGAATTGCTGAATTTATTATTAAGCGCTTTTATCAGATCCTGGGAATAGGTTGCTATACCGCACACCCTGGGCGGATATGAGGTAATGAACAGGATTTCAGCCAGATCATTTTTATTATTCTGGTGAAGTTTTTGTTTTTTGTTTTTATTATGAATCCTGGTATGAATTGTATTTTTTAAATATGATAACTTTTTTTCATAAATGACATCATTAAAAAAATTATCGGTTTTTATTTCATTTTTCATCTTTCGCAGTATAAGAAAGCAATTCGGCAATCAATGCCGATAAACTAATTGAAGCACAGGCAATATGAGTATCTGCTGCTCCATAATATATGAATAAGGTATTGCCAAACAAAGCAGTACCTGTAGGAAAAACAACATTATCCACATTTCCATACAATTCCCATTCATATTCAGGTGAAAATAATGCACAGGGAAGCCTCGCCAGCTCTTTTGAAGGATCATTCAGGTCAAGCAAGGCAGCGCAGGCAGAGTAAACGATCCCATGATTGGTTTCTTCCACTCCATGATAAATAAGCAGCCATCCGTGTTCTGTTTCAATAGGAGGGCAGCCACTGCCAATATAGCTTGACTCGTGTGCATAAACCGGGTCGAGCACGATATGGTCCTGCAGGTTAAGAAAGTAATTCTTCCAGAATTCTCTGGTTAGTTCCTTTAAGTTGTTTACAGAAACAATTTGAATCCCTGGCCTGATCCTGTGAAGGAACACCAATTTACTATTAATCTTTCGTGGGAAAAAAACAACATTCTTGTCCCACAACATTATTTTTTTTTCAGGATCTGCCTTCTGATAATAGAATTTCTGATTCCCGTAATAATTATTATTTACCTTATCGGCCGATTCCACAAGGAATACAAATTCTGCATATGTTACAGGAGGAACAATTATCCCCTGTTTGGTAAAATGTTTTAAGTCCAGGGATGTAGCCAGCGCACTGCGGGCATTTGTCCCGTCGTATGCTGTATATGTCAAATAATAGAGGTTATCAATCTTGACTAAACGGGCATCTTCAACACCATGACATTCATATTCGAATTCCGGAATCATGAATGGCTTGTCCCAACGTTCAGCCAACGTCAGAGGGCCATCAAGCCGGCAATAGCCAATACTAGAATGATTTCCCTTCCGCACCGCCCGATAAAAAAGATGAACGCTGTCACCTTCACGCATTACAGCCGGATTTAACACACCCTCATTTTCAAACTCCAAATCTGTCTTTGTAAATAAAACGCCTTCTTTTTTTATCTCTATCATTTAGAAACGTTTTTTGCTTTATTTAAAATCAGCTTAATTTTTAATAATGGAGGCATGGTATCGCCTAATAAAAATCCCCATGGCTTTAAGGGTTCGATATGGTCGCAAATAAGTTTCACAACGGCAAGGATCGGTATGGAAAGAAACATACCCGGGATGCCCCATAAAGCATTTCCGGCAAGAACCACTATTATAGAGAAAAGCGCATTTATTTTAACTTTTGAGGCAACTATATATGGAACAATATAATTATTGTCTATCAGTTGGATGAAATAATAGATTGCCATGACGTAAAGGAGGTACCAGGCTGTCGATTTTGTGACCAGAGCAACTGCCATGGGCAATGCTACTGCTATGAGTCCTCCGATATATGGTATGACGTTGAGCAATGCACCCAAAACACCGAGAATGATAGCATAAGGAATTCCAAGTATCCAAAGAGCCACAGTATTCATTATTGCCATCAGAACAGCTTCAATAACCAGTCCTATAAGATAATGTTGAATAACCGTTTTGGTCTGGGTAACTATTTCTTTCACCTGACTTTGGTTATTTGTGCCAAAGAGCCTGTGAATAAACTCAATTAAGATAGGGTGGTAAAATAATATCAGAAATATGTAAACGGGAATTAAAAACAATATCACTAACCCGCTGCCGAGAACGACGAGTGTTTGTCCTATTGCAGCGCTACTCAGATTGATGATATCAGCTGTGGTTTTTGCAATCCATACATGGATCTTTTGTGGTTTGATATCGAAATTAGCGGAAATCCAGGCTATTGCTTTATCGAGTATCCCGGTAAATTTATCGACCAGTACCGGCCATGATTCACTAAACCGGTTTGCCTGCGAAAATAAAAGAGCGCAAAATGCAAAAATGATTAAAAAAGTGAGGAATAACGTAATTGCAATAGCTACCACCCTGTTTATTTTTAGCCGAACAAAGAAATTTACAACGGGGTGAAGTACGATGGCAAGAATAGTTGCGAAAACGAGAGGAACAATAATACTCTTCGCGATGTACAAAAACATGATGAAAGTAAACAAGCCGATGAAAAAAATGGATGCTTTTGCGTATAATGGCAATTTTAATTTTTCTTCTGTCACGGCTTTTCAGTATTCATTTCCCTTTTGCGGAAAAAATGTTGAAGCAAAGACCGGCCGAATAACTTAACTGAGTCAGAATTCTGGGCAACGACGTTTGTAATACCAAATTGCAGAATGGCGCCGATAAGCCTTTTAATTTTATTTCCTGAAGTACCCAGAAACATTTTTTTTGAAAGATAACCGGTAGCTAAACCCATGGTAGTGCCTACAATGTTATCAATCAGAAATGGAGAGGAAGATATATCCTTCAAAGCGCTCTTAAGAAGATTAACAGGTTTTAAACTTTCATAGGTAAGATAGAATTGTTCTTTCAACAG
This sequence comes from Bacteroidales bacterium, assembly GCA_003152835.1. Classification (GTDB taxonomy): domain Bacteria; phylum Bacteroidota; class Bacteroidia; order Bacteroidales; family VadinHA17; genus LD21. Next base: position 20,321 of record PMBC01000183.1, read on the forward strand.
ATGCCCGGTAGCAGCTTGTTCAACTTCTAATAATTGAATTGCATTCTTAAGATCTGAAGTGGAAGTTATATTTTGCATCTGGTTTTATTTAAGCAGCTGTTTTATGAAATAATTGCCGATAGTTTTTTTGAGCCATTTATGCATAAAGAAATGCATAACAATCCCTGCAAGAGCATAAAAAGCAGCTATCACAAAGAAACCGAAACAGGTTCTCCCGAGGATTTCACCAAGCCAGAAAGCTAATCCCAGATTGAAGAAAAGCAAGAATGACACAATTAAGACAAAGACAAAAGAATGAGGAATGAATGAGGAAACAGCATTAGATGTTTTGTCCAGAGCCTTAAGTTTTACTAACTCATAGCTTGCTTTACCGTATTCAGCAGCCTTTTCCAGCAGTGATTCAATCTGCTTAGCATTGTCTTCCATAGCTTCAGTCTTGATAACATTCTATTTTATACCAGAGGAATTAATTTTCTGCCGGTTGTAATATGCCGTTTGAAATAGTTAAAAGGAACACGGTATCTTCCGTGGATGTCAGAGAGTATTTTATTTTTTCATGAAGTGTCAGCAATTGACCTTTATTAAGGTTTACAGATTCTTTACGGGTACGAAACTCCATTTTCCCCTCAACTACCTGAAAGGTTGCTGAATCATTTGACTGAAAGAAATTGATTTCTGTTCCTTCATGCAGTGTGGTAAGCAAAATCTGTTTACCCGGACTTTCCAAAAGAATCATTGAATTTAGTTCCCTTTTTGACCAGGCAGGACTAAGCTTCATCTTTTCAATTAAGATTGGCAAATTATAAGTTAAAAAAGATGAATTAAGTGATCTGCTATCGACTGGAGGCAGGGAGGAGATTTTCAACGATTCTTTTTCCATGTTTACGTTTTTATCCTGTTTTAAATTATTGAATTACCTTGAGACCACTTCAACCTGTGGCAGTTTTCATATCTTTTTTAACTTTTTCCGGCTTGGTTTTATTCTGTTCAGCAGCTTCAGTAACTTCTTCCTTTACCTCTTCAAATTTTTCAGAGACATTGTCAAGAAACTCATTGAATTTCTCTTTTAATGAATCCGCATAATCCTCTCCCTTTTTAGATATTTTTTTGCGTGTAACCGAACCTTTTTCGGGAGCAAACAGAACTCCTAATAATGCACCGGCAGCCAGGCCAGCCAGTACCCCTAATAATACTTTTCCTGAACTCATAATTAAATTTTTAAAAGATGAGTCCACTCCGAAAAGCTAAAATTGAAGCATGTAATCCCGAACCTGACCGTCAGGCTTTATACGCTTTATTACTTCGCAATAACTTTTCTGAGTGGACTCAATAATTTTTATTAAAACGATTATTTTAAAGGACTTTTCTCCCTTGAATAACCCTTAGTAATACTGCAATAACTGCAATAACAAGAAGGATGTGTATGACACCTCCAAGATGGAAGCCCAAAAAGCCGATTGCCCAGACGATAAGCAGGATTACTGCTATGGTATAAAGTAGATTTCCCATGATTTTGTTATTATTGTTTACAATAAAATGATCAGAAGCAATATAATAAGGATTGCTGCACCTGCTGAAATATATACGCCGCCACTTATTGTTTTCAGTCTGTGATTAATGGAACGTACCTCTTTTCGTAAATCTTTCTTTTCTGACGACTTCATTTTTGACATATCTGTCGCGTTAATTTCGTCTAACCTTAGAAGTAAGGTTTTAGCTTCTACAGCTTCAGCAGGTTTCGGATCAACTACAGATGAAGGTTCAGAAATAGTTGCGGCACTTGATTGAAGCGGGAAAAATGTTAATGACAAGCATGTCACCATTAAGCAGAGAATGATCTTTTTCATGTTTTTCAATTTAAATTAATATGAAGGAATTATCTTACTGAAATAAATTAGTTTCGTTGAGTAATTATTACTCTCAACAAAGGTATGTAACCGACTTTCGGGAATCGTTACATAATTCCGGGAATAAATTACATTATTCACACATTTGATTTTATCAGGACAGGAATGTCCATTCAGATATTGTCTATTCGTATCCGCTTTTTATGATGGTAGAGATCATCTTGAATCGTTCATTTGCCCTGACAATATTTGATGCGTGGGCTGGTATTATGATTGACTGACCTGTGGTCAGTAAATTTGATATTCCGTCAATCACTATCTCAGCATTACCATCAATAATCTGGACAAAAGTGTCAAATGGGATTATTTTTTCAGTCAGAGCTTCACCGGTATCAAATGAAACTGCACTGATATTACCGGTTGTTTTTTTAATTATTGATTTTATTACTACTGAATTAGGAACATATTCAATGATTTCGAC
>PMBC01000183.1:22728-31209 GCA_003152835.1 Bacteroidales bacterium
GGAACCGTTACATAATTTTGGGAATAAATTACATCATTCACACATTACCCAGAGTGCTGCGTCTTTTGTTTTTAAGGTTTTTAAAATGGGTAGGTGTAAGTCCAGTCATTTTCTTAAACTGGTTTGATAGATGTGCCACGCTGCTGTAATGCATTTTCCAGGCAATTTCGGTAAGATTGAGCTCATCATATACGAGTAGCTCTTTTACCTTTTCTATTTTATGAGCCAGGTAAAACTGCTCAATGGTGGTACCTTTAACTTCGGAGAAAAGATTTGCCAGGTATGTGTAATTGTGATTGAGTTTCTCACTAAGGTAATCGGAAAGGTTTATTTTGATCTGTTCATCAGCATAATGGACAAGTTCAATGATAATCGTCTTTATTTTTTCAACCAGAATGCTTCTTTTATCGTCCATCAATTCAAGTCCGGTCTTTTTTAGGGCGATGCTCAGATGGGTCAGTTGTTCCGGAGAGATTTCTTCCATGATTTCAGTTTCACCCAGATCAACACTGATATAATGCAACCCAAGCTTTTCAAGCTCTGATTTCACAACCATCTTGCACCGGATGCAGACCATATTTTGGATGTAAATTTTCATTCAAGAAAAATCTCAGGTTCTATCAGGATCATCTTATACAAATATAAAAAAAATTCGAGCTGACAAAGTTTTTTAATCAGAAAAAAATCAACCTTGCATCGGACAAGAAATAGATATCTGGAAGTTAATACCAGCATTATAATTCAGAAATAATCATTCTTATCTCTTCTTTTGTTCTGCCAAGTTTAACCTGAAGCCTGCCAAGCAAATCATCCTGTTTGCCTTCCACTAACAATAAATCATCATCTGTCAGCATTGCGAATTTTTGTTTCAGTTTCCCTTTTATCTCTTTCCAGCCACCTTTTATTTCAGTAAAATTTTTCATGAATGTTTTTTTTAAATAATCAATGCTAAAGTATCAGGACAAAGATGATCTCTTGTATAAAACTATCCATTACATAATTTTGGAAATAAGTTGCATCATTCACACATCCTGATTTTCACGTTCCCGGGTTATAAAAAAGAGCGCTGCTCCATAAGCAACGCTCTTATATTATCCTGTAAATACTTACTGTATTGATTTCATTGCATCTTCTCCATATACCAGCTCAATGTCTTCTCTATTTTCTGAGTATGGAAAATAGTGGTAATGGTTTTTTGCAATCGGATGAAAGCTGTTTCACTCTTAACAATATAATCAAATGCTTTGTGATGCATGCAGTTAATTGCCACTTCAATTTTATCCTGGGAGGATAACATAACCACTGGAATATCAGGATTGAATAGTTTTATTTTATCTAACGTTTCTATTCCGTTCATCGCAGTTTTATCAACGCCGTCAAGTCGATAATCTAAAATGATCACGTCAGGGTTGTGCGATAAATTAGCTACACACTTTTCGCCTGTTGCAAATGATTCGATTGTAAATTTTGCATGTTGAAGAAATTCAATTTCCAATAATTTCAGATACACTGAATCATCATCCACAAGAAAAAGCTTTATTATATTTTCTTTATTCATTTGTTAGCGTTTTTAATTGTGTTAAACTCTTCTTTTAATTCCTTACATGCCTGCTTACAAACGATTTCAAGCTGTAAAACCAGATCTGGTAATTTATCTGTTTGCTGCTTTGTTCTTGAGTATTCCTGCACCTTTTTTGCCATGCTCTCGAAATCGGCATTTATCCCCATTATTGAAAATGAGGGTATCATTTTATGTACTGCTGCTTGCAATGAATCCCAATCTTTATCCTTCTGGCTTTGTTTCATTGTCTTAATTAAAGCAGGGGTTTGGATTAAATAAGCTGTAATCATTTCCATCATCAATGAGGGATCAGACTTTGTACAGCGGTTCAGATAATTCAGATTGGTTCTTTTTAACTTCTTACTTACACCCTCTATGGTCTCTTTATTTATACCAATAACCATGGGGGGTTTTACTACCCCGGCTATTTTACTATACAATAATCTTTCGTCGACAGGTTTGGCGATATAGTCGTTCATTCCAACGGCTTTACATTTCGCTAAATCAACAGTAGTTACATCAGCAGTTAACGCGATAACAGGGATATTGGAATTAAGTTTTTTTCTAATGTATTCTGTAGCTTCAAACCCATTCATTACCGGCATCTGCAAGTCCATTAAAATAACATCGTACACTTTATTTTTTAGTTTTTCGATGGCTATTTTCCCGTTTTCGGCAATATCGTGTTCAAATCCGAAATCATCCAATAGTGTTTTCATCAATAATTGATTTAGTGCAATGTCTTCAACTATCAATACTTTTATATCCTTTATTTCAGTATTCAATCCCACTATTTCTGTTTCTGATTCAGCTTCAGCTTTTGTTTTCAGAAAGCTTAATACAAAACTAAAAGTAGAGCCCTTATTAATTTTGCTTTTTACACTAATGCTCCCGCCCTGTGCTTCAACTAATTGTTTAGCAATTGCAAGTCCCAGGCCTGTGCCCCCATATAACCTTGCAGTATCGCTGGACGCTTGTTGAAAGTTTTCAAAAATATGTTCTAATTTTTCTTTCGCTATTCCAATTCCGGTATCAGTAACTGCAAATTCAATAGTCGCTTTATCTTTATCTTCATTCAGTAATTGAACACTAACCGCAATTTCCCCTTCTGTTGTAAATTTTACTGCATTACTTATAAGGTTTAGAATAATCTGGTGCAACCGGACAGGATCACCAACCACTACCTTAGGAATTCTTTTGTCATACTTTTTTATCAACTGCAGGTTTTTTTCCTGGATTTTTGTTTCGAATACATGAATCATTGCTGAAATTGAGGTATCCAATTTGAATGCAATTTTTTCAAATATCATTTTCCCGGCATCAACTTTAGCCAAATCGAGTATATCGTTAATAAGTACGATTAATGAATCGCCACTCATTTTTATTGCAGTCAAGTATTCCTTTTGTTTTGCCGTCAATTTTGTTTTCAACACTACTTTTGTAAATCCTATAATCGCATTCATTGGAGTGCGGATTTCATGACTCATGTTTGACAAAAATTGCTGTTTCGATTTCACGGCATTTTCCGCAATTACCGTGGCCTCTTCAGCTTTCACTTTTGCTTCCTCAGCAAAACCTGTTGCCAGCTCGGCAAATACAATTGCCTCTGTCAGTTCTGTTGCAATTCTTTTTTGCTCTGTAATATCCCTCGCCACTACAACAACTCCAAGCACATTTCCGCTGTCATCTTTATAAACCGATCCGTTAAACAAGACGTCGGTGAGCTTACCGTCCTTATGACGAAGTGTAAGTGGAGAATCGGCAACAGATCCTTTTGCGAACACTTCCTGATATACTTCACGCGCTTTTTGTGGTTCGGTGAAATAATTGAAAAAATGGGAGCCTGTCAGTTTGTTGCGTGTTAAACCCGTAATATTTAGCGTTGCCTGATTCATGTCAGTGACTTTGCCTTCGTTATTTATTGTAATCAATGGATCAAGACTTGCTTCAATAAGGCTACGGGCATAGTTAGCAATGATTAACTCAGCTGCTCTTTTTTCTTTTTCTTTGTTTTGAAAAGCAAGTTCTTTGTTGGCAATGATTAATTCGTCTGCTCTCTTTTCTTTCTCGCCGTTCTGAAAGGCAAGTTCTTTGTTGGCAATAATTAATTCGTCTGCTCTTTTTTCTTTTTCGCCGTTTTGAAAGACAAGCTCTTTGTTGGCAATTTTTAACTCTGCCGCCCATTTTTGCTCGGAAATATCTCTTGCTACAACAACTGCACCAAGAATCTTTCCTTTTTCATCTTTATAAACCGATCCATTGAATAATACATCCGTTAGCCTGCCGTTTTTATGGCAGAACGTGAGGGGAGAATCGGCAACAGATCCTTTTGCGAACACTTCAAGGTAAACGTCACGAGCTTTTTGTGGTTCAGTGAAATAATCAAAGAAATCAGATCCGAGAAGTTTTTCACGTTTTATGCCGGTAATGTTCACCTTTGCCTGATTCATGTCCGTAATCTTACCCCTTGTGCTTATTACAATTAAAGGGTCAAGGCTGGCTTCTATCAAACTGCTGGCGTAAAAAGATTCATGCAACTTTGTTCTTTCCATTTTATTTGTTTTATACTACCTCTGTAAATGCTGATTTTATATTGCCAATTTCCTCAATCGGGTTTCGTCTTTTGTTCTTCATATTTTTGAAATGCGAAGGCGTGAGCCCTGTAATTTTCTTAAATTGATTAGATAAATGAGAAACACTGCTGTAGTGCATATTCCAGGCAATCTCTGTGAGGTTAAGTTCATCATAAATAATCAGCTCTTTTACCCGTTCAATTTTATGGGAGATGATGAATCTCTCAATTGTAGTCCCTTGTACTTCTGAAAATAGGTTTGCCAGGTAAGTATAATCGTATTTCAATTTTTCACTTAAGAAATCAGAAAAATTCACTTTAGGCAAATCATCTGTAAAATGAACCATTTCAATAACTACTTTTTTTATTTGTTCAATAAGCATCGCTTTCTTGTCATCCATCAGTTCCAGTCCGGACCTGAGCAAAGCAATTTTAATTTGTTCCCTCTGATCCAATGTGATATCTTCCATAATATCTACTACACCCATATCAACAATGAAGTGAAGACCGAGGTTCTTTAACTCTTCCCTCACCATCATTTTGCATCGGTTGCTAACCATATATTTGATATACAGCTTCAATCAGGTTTATTTATAATCGATTAAATTACACAGCAAAGGTGCAATTCAATATTTTGAATTGCATTACATAATTCCACGAATTAGTTACATTATTCACATGTTCCTCAGAGCGCTGCGTTGTTTGTTCTTAAGATTAAGTGTACAGGGGTAAGCCCTGTCAACTTCTTAAACTAGTCTGACAGATGTGCTACGCTGCTGCAATGAAGTTTCCATGCGATCTTGGGCAGATTGAGTTCATCATAAACCATAAATAATCCTCACATCCAATACCCTGAAAACCCGAAAGAAGATTGCTTATATTTGCATCTTCATTTTAAAACCAGGTCATTCAATGTCTAACAAGCCAAAGAGCAGTTCTGTCACAGGATTCCGGGAAATGTTCAAGCTGTACAGGTTCCTGAAGCCTTACCGCTGGATGTTTGCTCTGGGGCTTTTTTTCCTTCTTATATCGACTGGTGCAAGCCTGATGTTCCCAAAATTATTAGGCAACATGGTCGACATGGGCAACAAGGGAAAGACACTGCACGATATCAGCCGTACAGGGTTATTGCTTCTTATCATCCTGGCCACCCAGGCACTCTTTTCTTACATGCGCACAAGGTTATTCGTGCAGGTTACAGAGAAAACCCTGGCTTCCATCCGTCAGCATCTGTACAACCACCTTATAAGACTGCCGATGTCCTTCTTCTCGGAACGCAGGGTCGGGGAGTTAAACAGCCGTATATCATCAGATATTTCCCTCCTTCAGGATTCCATCACAGATACGCTGGCAGATATTCTCTCCCAGCTTCTTGTCATCATCGGCGGGGTAACATTCATGATGATAAGCTCCTGGAAACTGACGTTGTTCATGCTTGCCATCGTGCCTGCAATGGCTCTTATCGGCTTCTTCTCAGGAAGAGTCATTCGGCGGTATTCAAAAAAAGCACAGTCATTTGTGGCTGAGTCAAATACCATTGTTGAAGAGACACTGCAGGGAATTCAGAATGTAAAAGCCTTCACTAACGAGGCTTTTGAAAGCAATCGTTACCGTGAAAAAACCAATGAGGTTGCCAGGGCAGGCATTAAGGGTGGTAAATACCGGGCAGCGATGTCATTTATTGTCCTTGGTTTTTTCGTTTCGATGGCTGCAGTGATCTGGCGTGGTGCTGCGATGATCGCAAACGGGCAAATGGAGGCAGGACAGTTGTTTTCGTTCGTCATTTATTCAGGCTTTATTGCAGGAAATATAGCTGGAATGGCAGGAGTTTATACCCGGCTGCAGAGAACTATCGGTGCGGTCGAAAACCTGCTGCTACTCATTGATGAACCTACTGAGACGATAGATGATAAATATATTCCTGATCCGGCATACACACTTCACGGACAGATTGCCTTTGATCATGTCGAATTCAGATATCCTTCCCGTCAGGAGATTATCGTGCTGAAAGATGTCAGCTTCAGCATTGATCCAGGCCAGCAGATCGCTCTTGTTGGTCCCAGCGGAGCAGGGAAATCGACAATTGCTTCGTTATTGCTGAAGTTCTATGAACCAACAGGCGGCACCATCCTCTTTGACGGCCGCGAAAGCCGGAGCTTTCCTGTCACAGCCATTCGCGCTCAGATGGCTATAGTAATGCAGGATGTGTTCCTGTTCGGAGGCACAATCCGTGAGAACATTGCTTACGGAAAACCAGATGCCGGCGAGAATGAAATAATTGACTCAGCCACACAGGCAAATGCGTGGGATTTCATAAAGTCGTTCCCAAATGGGCTCGATACAATTGTTGGTGAGCGCGGAGTTCAGCTATCGGGCGGACAACGTCAGCGTATCGCCATTGCGCGTGCCGTTCTTAAAAATCCCAAGATATTGATCCTTGATGAAGCCACATCCTCTCTTGATTCCGAATCGGAAAGGCTTGTTCAGGAGGCTCTTGAGAAGCTCATGAAGTGCCGTACATCGCTGGTCATTGCTCACCGTCTTTCCACCGTGCGTAATGCCGACAGAATAATTGTACTCAACGATGGCATCATTGCAGAACAGGGCACTCATGCTGAACTGCTTTCGAATGGTAACGGACTTTACAAGACCCTTACGGAACTTCAGTTCACAACCTGAAAAAGGTCTTGCAGTTATGCGGTCTTATCGCGGAGTTTCCCCCTCAAGAAGCGGGGCTGTCTTACGCTTCTGTCGGGTTTTGCCCGACGGAGCCCTCAGAAATAAGAAGCCCTCCTTCGTCCCGCTGAAGCGGGACTTTGGAGGGCGAAGCCGGTGTGAGAATAAACGTTATGCGTTTTTGAATGCTTTTTTCCCTGCAAAAATGGAAGCAGTTCCTAATGCATGTTCGATTCTCATAAGCTGGTTGAATTTTTCTACACGTTCACCTCTGCAACCGCTACCTGTTTTCAGGTGACCAGCATTGACTGCTACGGTTAAATCGGAAATAAAACTGTCTACAGTTTCACCACTACGATGTGACACGAAGCAGTTATAGGAATTCTTATAAGCCAGTTCTATCGTTTCCAATGTCTCGGTAACTGTACCAATCTGATTCAGTTTAATCAGTACTGCATTGGCAACACCCTTTTGAATACCTTCAGTAAGAATTGCTTTATTGGTGCAGAATAAATCATCACCAACAATTTCAATTTTCTTACCAAGAGTTTTGGTCATGTTATGCCAGCCTGCCCAATCATTTTCTGCCATGCCATCTTCAATCAAAACAATGGGATATTGGTTCACCCAACTTTCCCAAAGCTTAACCATCTCATCACTGGTAATGAATTTTCCAGTGCTTTTAAATAATTTATACTTCCCGTCTTCCCACAACTCACTGGCAGCAGGATCAAGGCAGATACTGACTTCTTCACCTGCTTTATAGCCTGCTTTTCCAATTGCTTCAAGTATTACCTCAACAGCTTCTTCATTTGATTTCAGATCCGGTGCAAAACCACCCTCGTCACCAACTCCTGTGCTGTATCCTTTTGCTTTAAGCACAGATTTAAGGCTATGGAAAACTTCAATACCCATGCGGATTGCTTCAGTAAACGTCTTTGCGCCATGGGGAGCAATCATGAATTCCTGAAAATCAACATTATTGTCAGCGTGTTTTCCGCCATTTATGATATTCATACATGGCACAGGCAGTAAATGTGCGTTACTTCCACCCAGGTACTGATAAAGCGGGACATCAGCACTCAAGGCTTCGGCACGGGCATATGCCATTGATACACCCAGGATTGCATTTGCACCAAGTTTTGATTTGGTTGGCGTACCATCCAGATTAATCATCGCATAGTCCAGTTCACGCTGGCTTACGAAAGATTTGCCAACTACTTCCTTTGCGATAATCTTGTTGACATTCTCAACAGCTTTTAATACACCTTTCCCTCCATATCGTTTCTTGTCGCCGTCTCTTAATTCACATGCTTCACGCTCACCTGTTGAAGCACCACTTGGTACTGCTGCTCTGGCTTCGGTTCCATCTTCAAGTGTTAAACTGACTTCTACCGTTGGATTTCCACGGGAGTCAAGAATTTCTAATGCTTGTACATCAATAATTTCCATAAATAATTAAATTAAAATTAGTAGGAGTTATCAGCATCTAAGGCAGTTAAAGGTGAACTCCATCACCAATGGATAAAAGTAGTAATTATTTAACGATTACTAAAAATTTGCGAACGATAGAATGTTGTCTTTCCAATCATGAATAAAAGCCTGAGTTTGTTTCAAAAGAAAAAGCCCGGCACTTTCGTGCCAGGCTTTTTCTTTTGTCGGGGTGAGAAGA
>PMBC01000076.1:0-2341 GCA_003152835.1 Bacteroidales bacterium
CACTGTATGGGGAAAAATTCCAGTGATTGGAATCTGGGCCCCGGAAATGCATTTTTACAAGGGGAAATATTACCTCTTTCTGACGTTCGACACCAGGAATAAATTCCAGGAACAATGGTGCGACTGGCTGCCGCGAGTGACCCGTGGCTCACAGGTTTTAGTCTCTGATTCTCCTGCAGGGCCATTCACTCCTTTTCAAAATCATTCAACACTTCCTGTCGACATGATGACTCTTGATGGAACACTATGGGTCGAGGATGGAATACCATATATGGTTTTTTGCCACGAGTGGGTTCAGATATCTGACGGGGGTGTCGAGTATGTACAGCTTAAAGACGACCTGTCGGAAACGGCAGGTGAACCAAAAAGATTGTTCCGTGGGAGTCAGGCTCCATGGGGAAGGATAAGCGATACTTATGGTTGTTATGTTACCGATGGCCCCTACCTGCATATGGGAAAAACCGGGAAACTATATATGATCTGGACAAGCGGAGGGAAAGAGGGAAATGCGATGGGGATTGCTATTTCTGAATCCGGAAAGCTTGCCGGCCCTTGGAAACAGCAGGAAGAGCCTGTGTTTAAAAATAATGGCGGCCATGGAATGCTTTTTAATTCTTTCGACGGGAAGCTGATGCTTATTCTGCACTCGCCATATAATGGCGATACCAGACCTCATATTTTCGAAATGGAGGATACCGGCGAAACATTAAGAATCGTAAAAGAGATAACAGGCAATTAGATTTGGATTTTTTAGTATTTTACCAGCATCGGCATATTTACTACAGGCACCATATCAGAATGAAAATAACCATATTGATGCCGGCTCTTAATGAGGAAGAGTCAATCGGGAAAACGATTTCCATGATCCCTCTCGGAAAGCTTAATGAGATGGGTTATAATACTGAAATTCTTGTTGTAGATGGCGGAAGTCACGATAATACCTCTGGCGTCGCAACGGTACTCGGAGCCAGGGTAATTAATTCACCCAGGGGATATGGAAGACAATATCTGCTCGGATTTAAAAACTCTTTGGGAGAAATACTTGTTACCGCTGATTCTGACTGCAGTTATCCGATGGAGGAAATCCCGAAGCTTTTAAATATGCTGGAGACCGAAAATCTGGATTTCATTCACACCAACAGATTTGCTTTCATGGACCACGACTCCATGATGCCTCTTAACAGATTCGGAAATAAAGTTTTAACGCTCTTTGCCAATCTCCTTTTCAACTTCAGTCTTAAAGATTCACAAAGCGGGATGTGGGTTTTCAGGAAAAAAATCCTTGATGGCATTACTCTTACCGGTAATGGAATGTCTCTGAGCCAGGAGATAAAGATCAAGGCTTTCAGAAATTTCAAGGCCCGGGAGGTTGATTCATGTTACCGTAAACGGGTGGGGAAAGTAAAATTAAGGATGTTTGTTGACGGGTGTGATAACCTGTTTAACCTGTTTAAAATGAGAATCCTGGGATGAGAATTTTAATCGTAAATCCGCCGGCATACAACAAAAAGGATTTTATCCGCGAGGGTCGCTGCATGCAGACAAAATCTTCCTGGGCTGCACTCTGGATGCCTCTCTCTCTCTGCTATATCTCTGCCGTTCTCAGGAAGGAAGGACATGATATAAAGCTTATCGATTGTATAGCCGAAAAAATGGTTGAAGGTAAATTCCTTGGCACCGCCCGGGAATTTATGCCTGACCTGGTAGTTTTAAATACAGCTATTCCCTCGATCCCCGGGGATATGAAAACGGCAGCTGCAATAAAAAAAATTCTGCCTGCATCAAAAACAGTAATCGTCGGAATGTTTCCTTCTCTTTATGAAAAAGAGTGTCTGAAGGATTTTCCGCAGGTTGATTTTGCCATTATGGATGAACCCGAATGGGCTGTTTCAGCACTTGCATCAGCCATTTCAGAAAAAAAGCCCCTTGAACAAGTCGGAGGACTGATATTCAGGAAGGGAGAAGAGATTGTGGTCAATGAAAGGCAAAACCTGTGGGAAAACAATCTTGACGATCTTCCTTTCCCGGCCAGGGACCTTCTGAAGAATGATGCTTACAGGTTGCCCACTAACGGTAAAAGATTTACCCTTCTAAGCGTCGGTCGTGGATGCTCTGAAAAATGCATCTATTGCGTGGCTAATCTATATTACGGGAAAAGATTCCGGAAAAGATCCGTTGAAAGTGTAATCAGTGAAATTGAAGAGTGCATTGAAAAATATGATATACAAAATTTTCTTTTCTGGGGTGAATCATTCACAACCGACCCTGAATATGGAGAGGCAATCTGTGACGAGATAATTAAAAGAAATATTGAAATTACCTGGTCGTCAACATCACGGGT
>PMBC01000076.1:2387-2888 GCA_003152835.1 Bacteroidales bacterium
TTTGTTTTCGGGCTGCCGGGCGATACAAGGGAATCTGCCCTGAAGACAATCGATTTCGCCTGCAAAAATGTCACATTTGCCCAGTTCTATTGTGCAATTCCATATCCCGGGACCGAACTTGGCAAAATTGCTGCCGGGCAGAACAGGATCACTGATACTGATTATACTCACTTCGACCTCACGAAGTCGGTTACCGGCAACGAGAATCTTACTCCGCGGGATATTAAAAAGATCAGGGATTATGCTTATCGCAGATTCTATTTCCGCCCTAAAATGATAATCCGGACCCTCCGGGAAGTTGAATCCTTCAGAGCTCTGTTTTCCGTCCTGAATTTTATGGACTGGATAAAACCAAAAAAAGATTGATCCTTTCTGCAGCAGATACTATTTTACAGGAGCAATAGCCTTACTATTGAATTCCTTCGTAAGAGTTTCAATTGTATTATTCTTCTTAAGGTAGCTGATCAGTTCTGCCAGCTGGTCTGCGTCGCTTTTTATAAG
>PMBC01000076.1:2911-6274 GCA_003152835.1 Bacteroidales bacterium
ATAGCTTTTTGCGATGACTCATCCGGACTTGGCTGGAACAGAACGACAATATAATCCTTCGGCGTGGCAAGCTGGGCCTGGCAGAAAAATTGAACAAAACTGTTGTTTCCTCCATGACCGTTGAGGAGGATTATTTTTTTCAGTCCGTTCCTCGAGAGCTCGGCACATGTTTCATCGAGCATTTTCCACATAAGGTCTGTACTGTAAGCCATGGCTCCCGGCTGATGTTTCGCTTCAAATATCTGTCCCGTAAAATATGGGGGAAACACAACAGCATATTCTTTTTTTGCCGCTGTAAANNCTTTGCGACAGCCGATACAAACTGCGGAGAGGTAAGTTCTTCAATCTTAAATGGAATGTCCTGGTTGGTGTTTGTCTGCGGAAAGAGCTGGACAAACAGGAAAATTGAAAATAAACAAGCAAATAACTTTTTCATGTTGCTGGATTTTATTTATGGTTTGAAAACATCAGTTTGAATGAAGTCATTATATAGAGAATACCTGAAAGAAATAACCCTATCCCAAGCCCGTTGTAAAGAATTGAAAGATATTGTTTCGGAATTGAGGAGTGACGCAGGGTGATCCCCAAAGAGACCATTATTATTATAATCAGGTAGCTTTTCCATGTGATGAATGAAAAGATACATTTTTTACCCTGAAGCGCCATCAGCCTGGCTATATTTTTCTGTGCAAGATTCATAAATCCCATGAAATGGATCGGCATACCTGCAAGCAGACCGGCAGCATAAAAGAGAATTCTTCCTCGTCCTTCGTAATGGTTCAGCCACGATAAGGCAAATGATATAAGCATCACTCCTACTCCGCACCACATAAGCCCGGCAGTGAGAAGAAGATACTTTTTATCGACGGCGGGATTCAGTTTTTCCAGGATCATTTTATTCAATTTTTGCGGGACGAAATGGCCGTATTTCTATCTTTTCCCACACATGGTTATAAATATANNAGGATTGCGCCACCGAACAGGTATTCTCCTGCTTTTTTAATAAGTGATATTTTTTCGAGATGTTCCGGCCTTGTTTTCATTCTCCTCTCCAAAGCCCCGGTGTCTGTTCTGTCGAAAGCAGTTAAAATAAATGCCATGGTTTTTTCTTTCAAAATTAAGATAAATAACAGAACGGGCGGGTTCATTTTTATATGATAATCATTAATCATTCTCTATATTTGCCCATATCATTTGGATAATAAAGGCCGTTTTTCAAAAGCCTGAAATTGTGTCTGTTATGGCTGATTTAAAATCATTTATAAATCCTGCCCGGTTTTTAAGGGATCTGAAAAGCAAAGATCATCACCGGGTTTTCGGCGCCAGTGATATTCTTAAATATATTGGTCCGGGGCTGCTCGTTACTATCGGATTTACCGATCCCGGAAACTGGGCAGCCAATATCGCCACCGGATCGGGATATGGGTATACTCTCCTCTGGGTAGTAACATTATCGACAATAATGCTTACAGTCCTTCAGCATAACGTGGCCCATCTTGGCATTGCGACGGGGTATTGTCTTGCAGAGGCTGCCACACTTTACACAAACCGGAGAATTTCAAGAATAATGCTCTCATTTGCCGAAATGGCATCTGTTGCAACGTCTCTTGCAGAGATTCTGGGCGGGGCCATTGCCCTTCAGATGCTCTTTAAGGTCCCGATCAGAATAGGTGCGATACTTATAACAATATTTGTTATTATAATGCTGTTCTCCCACTCATATAAAAAAATCGAAAAGTGGATAATCGCGTTTGTCTCAATTATAGGCATCTCTTTTCTTTACGAACTTTTTCTTGTCGATGTTGACTGGGGAAAGGCATTTGTTTCGTCGGTAAAACCATCGATACCGCATGGTTCGATGCTTTTGCTGATGAGCGTCCTTGGCTCTGTAATTATGCCCCATAATCTTTTCCTTCATTCAGAGATCATTCAAAGCCGTCAATGGCATCTCGAGGATGAAAAAATAATTAAAAAGCAATTAAAATTTGAATTTGCCGACACGCTCTTTTCGATGATCGTGGGATGGGGAATCAACGGCGCAATAATAATACTTGCCGCTGCAACATTTTTCAGTCACGGCATTAAGGTTGAAGAGCTGCAGCAGGCTAAAAGTCTCCTTGATCCTTTATTGGGAACAAATGCTGCAGTGGTTTTTGCCATCGCACTGCTCTTCTCAGGCATTGCCTCTTCAATCACTTCTGCAATGGCCGGTGGATCAATAGTGTCAGGAATGTTTCTCGAACCTTATAATATTAAAGACAGTCATACCCGGGCAGGAGTTCTTATCTCCCTGATCGGCGGATTAATTATTATTTTCTTCATTGGCGACCCTTTTAAGGGACTTATTCTGTCGCAGGTATTTCTTAGCATTCAGCTGCCGTTTACTGTGGCAATACAGGTTTATCTTACCTCTTCGAAAAAAGTGATGGGGAAATATGCCAACAGCCGTTTTCTTATTGTTCTTCTATGTTCCATTGGAGCAGCAGTAGTATTTCTTAACCTGAAATTGCTTTATGAAATCATTTTCCGTTAATTTCCATTTTACTGATATATATGTCTGAAGAAAAATACAATGTGGGGCTGGTTCTCAGTGGCGGAGGCGCGAGGGGCTTTGCGCATCTCGGTGTTTTGCAGGCGCTTAATGAGGCCGGTATCTTTCCCGATATTATTTCGGGTACCAGCGCAGGCGCGCTGGCAGGCGTTCTGTATTGTGACGGCAATCCCCCGAAGGAGATACTTAAAATGATGAAGACAAACAGCCGTTTGGATTATATGAGGCCCGTTCTCCCTCGCGACGGAATACTGCAGATTTCCGGCATAATCAAACTCCTTAATTCCCATCTTAACGCTAAAAAGTTTGAAGATCTGAAAATCCCGCTGATTGTAGCAGCTACAGATCTTAATAACGGGAAGGCTGTTTATTTCTCAAAAGGAGATCTTATTACTGCTGTCATAGCATCTGCCAGCATACCTGTTTTGTTTAAACCGGTTATCATCAATAAAGTATATTATGTCGACGGTGGTGTGGTTGATAACCTTCCAATAAAGCCGATTGAAAACAAATGCAAAAAGGTGATCGGTTCTTTTGTGAATCCTATCGGTTATGAGAAATCGACCTCCGGACTTATTACAATTGCCCTAAGGACTTTCATGCTCAACCAGGCAAAAGAGGCAGAAGAAAAATCGGGGAAATTTGATCTTCTTATTGCCCCAGCCGAACTGAAAAGATTTGGTTTTATGGATGTTGATCAGGCTGACGAGCTTTTCAATGTGGGGTATAAGGTAACCTGTGAAAAACTTAACAAAACAGATTTAAGTTTATTTCGCAGCGCCGGTGCCGGCAAATGAATAAAGCAGGGCAAT
>PMBC01000116.1 GCA_003152835.1 Bacteroidales bacterium
ACTAGGGAACTTCAACCATATTAAGTATCTCTGCTATGATCTTATCCTGGTTGATGTTTTCAGCTTCAGCTTCATACGTCAACCCAATCCTGTGTCGCATTACATCGGGACATATTGCCCTTACATCTTCAGGAATTACATAGCCTCTCCTGCGGATAAAAGCAAATGCTTTTGCCGCAAGCGCCAAATTAATTGAAGCGCGGGGTGAAGCGCCGTAAGAGATCATATTTTTGAAGGCCGGCAGCCCGTATTTCTCGGGATTCCTGCTGGCAAATACAATATTCAGTATATAATTCTCAATCTTTTCATCCATATAGACTTCTCTTACAACATCTCTGGCCCGCACAATATCCGATGTTTTAAGGATTGAGCTTGTTTTAGGGAACTCTTTGGCCAGGTTTTCCCGGATAATAAGCTTCTCTTCCTCGATAGAAGGGTAATCGATCAGCACCTTCATCATGAACCTGTCNNAAGGTCGATTCCCCGATGGTAATCTGGCGTTCCTGCATAGCTTCGAGGAGTGCACTCTGAACTTTTGCAGGGGAGCGATTAATCTCGTCGGCAAGTATGAAGTTGGCAAATACAGGCCCCTTCTTCACAATGAATTCTTCTTTTTTCTGACTGTAGATCATAGTTCCGATCAGGTCAGCCGGGAGAAGATCAGGTGTGAATTGGATCCTGCTGAAACGGGCATCAATTATTGATGCTAGCGATTTTATTGCCAGAGTTTTTGCCAGCCCGGGCACGCCTTCAAGGAGGATATGCCCATTGGCCAGAAGGCCTATCATCAGGCTGTCGACCAGGTGCTTCTGGCCTATAATCACTTTATTCATCTCCATCCTGATGATGTCGGTGAAAGCACTCTCTTTTTCTATTTTTTCGTTAAGCAATCTTATGTCAGCTGTCTGCTCCATGTCGTAAAAATTTAAGTGGCAAATATAGATAAACAGGTATAATTTCTTCTTCCGTATTACTTCAAAAAATAAAGTACACAAAAGAAGCACGCGAATTTATAAAGTGATGTTAATAACTGTTAAAGTTGTGTTAAATCGGATCAAGCGACAATGGATTCCAGCTGAATCCTGCCNNTATAACCTCCCGGAAAAAACAACTGGATAAGTAAGGAAACAAGGCAGAGGAAAAAGACGACTCTGAACCATGTTTTCCACTCCTTATTTAATATGAGAGAAGTAAGGCATAAAAGTACAAAAGGACTAAGCCAGATGATGTTGAGGTTCCATTTCATCTCAATATGATCAGTAAAGAAATTGAAGAAGATCATTAATAAAGAGAGGGCAGAAAAAACTGTAAAAAGCAGCAGATCCAGCACCCTGTTAAACTTCCTCTTCCTGTTTAAAGAGAGTAAAATAATGATTACAACAAGCATAAGTGTGAAAAGAAATACCGGTGTGGTATAAAACCTTGATTTTATTGCAGGCGGATCGAATTGAAGAAGAACTTCAGGATTCTGGAGAAGTGGAATCATCCTTCCATTGCGGTTAACTAATGCTTGCGAAAGACAACCCTGCAGATCCAGCGGAAGAAACATATTATCGCGGAATGTAGTTTTCTTCTCTCCCGGGTGTCCCATTATCAGGTTAATACCCAAATCGAGCCATGGGTATGATTTCTGGTATTTGCCAACTTTTTCCCTGAAAGTAGGCTGGTCTTTCCTTTCTTCGGGAGGATATAAAAGTTTTGATCCCAGGGTTTTTTCAAGCAAATCCCTGATCCTTGTTGAACAATCGTCATAAAAAAAATCGTATCTGTACTTTATATTTTCGGGTTTCAGGTTCTCTTCAAGTAAAGCAAGAAGTTTTTGCATCTCTTCAGGTTCGAGGTTGACCTTTTGCTCATAAACCGACCTTTTTTCATAAACATACTCTTTAAGGAAGGATTGCAGAGAAGAGCCATCAACCATATAATCAAGACGGCCCTTTGCAAATTTCAAAGCAAAATGAGGGGTGGAAAAATCGAAAACTCCCCAGTTATATACCAGGTCACTTCCATTATTCATATTTACTATTCTCAGAGCGCTGTGGCCATAGATCGAGTATGTCTCGGTTCCGGGTGCGCAAGTCACCAGGTAAGCCTGTATTCCTGAGCTTGCCTGAGGATAGAGTTGAATATACCCGGCAGCAATGAGTAACACAATAATCAGAGTGATCTTTTTCATCTTGAAAACATTAAAATATTCAAATATTTCAATAATGCGAAAGTGCGAATAAGTACTGAAATTCAGCTACGGAATCAGAGATTTATTTAATTAGTACAACGTAATTGTCAGTATGATTATGCTTTTTTAGTAGTTTTATGGCCAGACTTAACATTCTGATTAAATGAAAAGATCAAATATAATATTAGCTGTCGCTGCATTTCTGATAATAACAGGATGCAAGAATAAAATTGATTTTCCGATCACAGATCTTCATATACATCTGAAAGGTGGTTTTACACTTGAGGATGCGGTTAAGAAGTCTAAAGCTGAGAATATAAGCTATGGCATTGCTTTTAACTGTGGCCTTAAGTTCCCAATTCATTCAGACAGCCAGATCGATTCAGTGTTAAATATTATGAAGGATTATCCACGGTTTTATATTGCAATGCAGGCTGAAGGCAGGGAATGGGTAAATATGTTCTCAAAGGAGTCAAGAGACAAGTTTGATTATGTATTCACTGATGCAATGACTTTCACTGATGATAAAGGAAGACGGAACAGGATATGGCTTAAGGACGAGACCTGGATTGATGATGAAGAAACCTTCATGGACCATTATGTAAACACTATTGTAAAAATAATGAATGAGGAGCCGATAAATATTTACGTTAATCCTACCTACCTGCCGGCCCGTATGGCTGACCGCTACGACAGCTTCTGGACAGAGGAACGGATGGAAAAGGTAATAAAGGCTGCTAAGGAAAATCATATTGCCATTGAGATCAATAACAGATACAAAATTCCTTCACTCAAATTCATTCAGAGAGCTCATAAAGCCGGCGTATTATTCACTGTGGGCACAAATAATGCGGATGCTAATTTTTCGGGTGCGGAATATGCAAGGGAGATGATCAGAGAATGCAGACTTACTCAGAATGATTTCTACCAGCCTGTTAACAAAAGATTAAATGGAAAACATTGATCTGCTAAGGACTCTGAAGTTTCTCCCGGGCATTGTCCTGGGACTTACGGTTCATGAGTTCAGCCATGCGTTTATCGCAACCAGATGCGGAGATACAACATCCAGGGATCAGGGCCGGGTTACACTAAACCCTCTGAAGCATATCGATCCTCTTGGTTTTATTATACTGCTTGTAGCCGGCTTTGGCTGGGCTAAACCGGTCGAGTTTAATGAACAAAACCTTAAAAATCCCAAAGTTGATGTTCTTAAAATTGCAGCTGCGGGTCCCGTTTCAAATGCTCTGCTCGCAATGGTCCTTTCAGTTATTTTCGTTATCTGGATGAAAACCATTACCTACGATTACAGCAAGGTCAGTTCTTTTATATATGAGATTTTCAGATATGCAATCTACATTAACTGGGGACTATTCATTTTTAACCTGATCCCGATCCCTCCACTGGATGGTTCTCACTTTTTACTAAGTTATTTTAAGAAGTTCCCTGCTTTATATAATGGGTTGTACAGATATGGGTCCTACTTCCTCTTTGCGTTAATAATTGGATCGACCATCACTACCTTCAATTTTTTCCCAATCTGGCCCGCAATAAGATTTCTGGGCGATGGATTCCTTTCTATAATCGGATTCAGGTTTTAACATCACTTGCTCTGGTTTCCGGGTAATAATCAGCTTTTACAATGAAAATATTATAGTCTTTTTTGTTAACTTGGCATGTTGTTCAATATTTTTTCTTTCTGAATTTAAGCGCGTTCAGGTATGGACTATTTAACATCACAGAAGCTAAAAGAGGAATGGGGCAAGAAACCTTGTGATCACCCGGCATTTGAGAAAGTATATTATACAGGTGCTTTCCTGATGAATTATTCCTGTACAACCTGTGGGGCAGATTTCACAATATCCCAGAAGATGGCGATTGATGAAATGCGTAAACTAAAAAAGGCAGCCCTATAAGAGTGCCTTTTTTTGTGATTCCGCCGAGAGTCGAACTCGGGACCCACAGCTTAGAAGGCTGTTNNCTCTATCCAACTGAGCTACGGAACCATTTTCCGGGTGCAAAAATACATTTTTTTTTAATTCATGCAATTTGAATATTTAATGCAGTGGTCGTGTCTGCGATTTGCCTGTTTCTGTCTTCAGACTGATTTCATGTAATTGACGAGACCTTTTTTATCTATTATTTCCCTTAGCTTTTCAGGCAGTGGCTCAAATCTGAACTTACTCATGCCAACGATTATTTCTCCGTTTTCAAATGATATCTCTACTTTATCTCCTGCTCTGAAAGCTTCCACAGCCTCTTTATGCACAATAAGAGCAAGACCCTGGTTAATTGACGACCGATAGAATATCCTGTTGACTGATTTTACGATAATGGCCTTTATACCTGCATAAGCCAGGCCAACCGATGGATGCTCCCTTGAGCTTCCGCATCCGAAGTTATCGCCTGCAATTATTATGTCGCCTGCAGAAACATTCTTACTGAAAGCAGGATCGAAATCAGCAAATAATAAAGGAAGGATAGCTGCAGGATCTGAGCTTAATATATTATAGGTATGTTTTCCGGCAAACATCTGGTCGGTATTGAAATTATCGACATCAGAGTAATTCCATACATTGCCATTTTTCCGGTTTTCACCTTCCTGGATGCTGAAGGTGCGGCTTTGAGGTGAAGAATATGGAAACTTTTCGTTCCCGGGTTTTTTTCTGGGGTCAGTAATAATACCAGTAATAGCCGATTCAGCAACAGTTGCAGGCGATGCAAGATAGATTTGCGCATCCTTATTTCCCATCCTCCCAAGGAAATTCCGGTTTGCAGTTGAGATCACAGTATGGCCTGATGCAGGAATACCCTGGCCAGTTCCAAGGCATGCACCGCATGATGGTGTAAGTACATTTGCTCCTGCCTCGACAATACCTGAAATGATCCCCTCTTTTATTGCTTCAAGGTATATTTTGCGTGATGCAGGAATTACATTAAGCTGAAAACCATCTTTTATCTTTCTTCCTTTAAGTATCTTTCCTGCTATCCTGAGATCCTCAATACGTCCATTGGTGCATGTTCCGATAAGTCCCTCATGAACTATTGTCCCGGCAGCGTCATGTACCGATTTTATATTATCGACATTATGCGGCGCTGCAACCACCGGAAAAATATCTCCCATGTTTATTTTTATCACGCTGGCATATTTCGCCTCATTATCGGCCCATACTCCGTACGATTTGATTCCAAGAAAATCTTCAAGTACCTTATCGGCAGGGAATACTGCATTTTTTGCTCCCATTTCAGATGCAAGATTGGCTATGGTCATCCTGTCTGATATTGTTAAATTATTAACACCGGGACCATGGAATTCAACCGACATATAATTTGCGCCATCCGATCCTATCATTCCAATTATCCAAAGTGCCAGATCTTTTGCTGAAACATTCTCCTTCAGCTTCCCTTTGAGAATTATTTTCATTGATGATGGGACCAGGAACCAGGTTTCTCCCCTTTTCCATATTCCGGCAGCCTCAGTGCGGTCAATCCCGGCTGCAAGGGCATTAAAAGCACCGGCAGTTGAAGTATGACTGTCACTGCCCACTATCAGCATGCCTGGTCGGGCATGTTCCGACATCACCTGGTGACATATCCCTTTTCCGGAATCATAAAATCTGCCAATTCCCTGCCGCTTAACTATATCTCTTATATCCTGGTATTGGGTTGCCAGTTTTGCATCGGCAGGAGGAGCATTATGATCCAGTACAACCATCAGCTGGCCGGGATCAGCAACTTTCTCACCTCCCATTTTCCTGAAAGTATTAAAAATGCTTGAGGTGTTATCATGTGTAAGCACAAGGTCGGGCCTTGCAAAAACAATTGCTCCGCAAGGTGCCTTGAATATTTTCTCAGCAAATGTCATTGCATTCATAATCAGTATAATAAGATAATTATCATTTTATCCAAGGAGACTTCCGTTCATATAAATTTCAAACTGAACCTCTGAAAATGGTTCAGCTAAGGTGGTCTGGTTGTTTCTGAGATCAATCATTTCGCCTGTTTTCAGGTCAATTCTGATCTTGTCTCCGGCAGCTGCTTCAAGTTCGGATATTGATTTGCATATAATTATCGGGAAAGCGGCATTTATGGCATTCCGTTCATAAATAGCGCCAAATGATTCTGCAATTATTCCGCTTATTCCAAGCGAAATAAAACAATCGACTGCCTGTTGTCTTGAACTTCCGCAGCCGAAATTTTTTCCGGCAATAACCAGATCTCCCGGCTGAACTTTCCTTGCAAAATCCTCGTACCCTTTAAGGTTGTCGAAGGTATATTGCCCCATCTCTTTTAATTCGGTAATGGCAAGATACCTGTTATGGAAGATCATATCGGTATCGATATTGTCTTTCTGAATGATCCAAATTCTTCCTTCCAGAAAAGAAGACCTGGGCTTTTCATCTTTATGAACGGTCACCTTACCGGTAACACTTTTTGCTTTCACCGTTGTGATGAAGGTTGAAGGATTCTCCGGGATTTTATCAGGCGTAGTTATATAACCTGCCAGGGCTGAAGCCGCCACAATTTCAGGAGAGGCAAGAAAGACATCCCCTTTGCCCTGTTTCCCTGGAAAATTCCTGTTCCCCGAACTGATAGTAACTTCACCTGGGCCATTCTGGCCCACCTGTCCTGCTGCACAGCCTGCACATCCGGCATTAGATACCAGCGCTCCAGCCTTCTTGAAAATACCGATAAGTCCTTCTTTAAGACATTCATTCCATATCCTGTCAGTTGCAGGTACAATTTTCAGAATTACTCCTGGCGCCACTTTTTTATCCTTCAGTAGAGCGGCAGCTTTACGCAAGTCACTCATCCTTCCATTTGTGCAGCTTCCAATGAATGCTGAATCTATTTTCTGTCCGGATACTGTATTGACATCAACTGCATCATGGGGTTCCCCCGGTCGTGAAACCATTGGTACAAAACCTGAGATATCAATATTAAAGACCTTTTCATAAGAGGCGTCCTTATCTGCAAAAACCGGGATAAAATCCTTGCCTGTCCTTTTCCTGCAATAATCAATTATTTCATCGGAAGGTGGAAATAAGATTATTATTGCTCCCATCTCGGTTGCCATCGATGATATCGTTATCCTGCCATCCATTGGCATTTTGTCAATGCATTTTCCCGAGAGTTCAATTGAAAATCCCAGAAGTGAATTTGCCCCGAATAGTTTAAGAAGGTTGAGGATAATATCCTTTGGTGAGACATTTTCAGGAATATCGCCAGTGAAATTTATCAGGACTGAAGGGGGTACTTTAAACCATAATTTGCCTTTGTTCCATGCGGCAGCAATATCCATATCACCCATGCCCTGTCCGAATGCTCCCACTGCCCCAAGTATATTGGCATGTGAGTCGGTTGAAACGGCTGTAGCGCCAGGAAAGATAAAACCTTCATCAATAAGCAGATGTGTCCCTATACCGGCATCTATATCATATATTTTAATCCCGTTTTCACGGGCAAACAGTCTGCAGATATGCTGGTTAACAGCATATCTCTGATCTGACCCGGTAGGGTTGCAGTCAAAGGTGAACAGAGTCTTTCCGGGGTCGTCAAGGGACAATCCGAAATCCTTAAGGTTTTTAACAACGTTTGCACCTCCAAAATCTCTTGCAACCCTGGAATCAATTTCTATATCAATAATCTGCCCCGGGGTTACTGAGTTAAATTTTGAGTGTGCCGCAAGTATTTTCTCGAGCAGTGTCATTGCCATATAATTTAAGTATTAATGCAGTTCAGAAAATGGTGACCGGAAATTAATTAAACTGTGCCCTGTAATCCCTTGGAGAGATGCCTTCTGTTTTTCGGAATTGCTTATTAAAATTAGAGATGCTTGCAAAACCGCATTCTATTGCAATATCATGCACTTGATAGTCAGTTTCCCGTAAAAGATAGCAGGCTTTATTTGTCCGCACACGGTTAAGATATTCAACGAATCCTGCTCCGCAGTTCTTCTTAAAAAACCTGCTGAAAGTAACAGGTGTCAAATGGGCAACTTTAGAGATTTTTTCGAGGGATATTGGCTTAAAGTAGTTTTCCCTGATATATGTATAAACATCAGCCATTCTTTTATTCCCTCTTTCATCGTATGCCTGCTTATAATTCTCAGAGCAGAGAAAGACTCTTCTGGAAGCGTTGCACATTATTCTCATTACATTGAAAAAATCAATCATTTTATCAATGCCTTTGTTGTTTACCATATCGACCAGATGCTTATGTGCCGACTTTGCCTCTTCAACTGAAAAGCCTATTCCCCTTTCAGCCAGTTCAAGCAGTTCCCTGACACTGTGCATTTCGTGCTGCGACAGGAAGTCATTACCGAGAGAAGATTGCCTGAAATGAACCATTATTCCATGTTTCTCAGGAAGGGCTTTTTCATTCATATAATAGTTCCATGAATGAGGGATATTTCCGGCAATCAGGACCATATCCATCTGATCGAATAGCTCGACGCTGTCGCCTATAATACGGGTGCCATTGCTTTTAATATTGAGCACAAGTTCATACTCCGGATGAAAATGCCATAAGCCACCGGTATCGGAAATATAATCAGCTGTGAATCCTCCTCCGTCATTATATGAAATTTTCTCAAGTTCTGCAACCATAACATTATCTTCTGAGTGATACCAAATTTAAGCAATATTTCTATTAATTAAAGCGAAAGGTTTACCATATATTAAATAACNNACACATATATTAATTTGTGGTTTGAGAATTAGTGGAACAGGGATTATGAAATTAAGAACTTCTTTTCTTTTAATTCCGGCGATGGATAGTTCTTTGATTTTTTTATAAAATAAATTTGAAAAATTGAATTTATTGTGTAAATTTGTTACCAAGCTCATGCTATTGGTATAAGAGGAGATGAGCAAGGGTAGGGAGTGGAAATCAACAGGATTGTATTGCAGACATTGACTTTCACATCGGAACCTGAGGAATAGCGCCAGCTTTCCATGGTTCCATCCTTTTATCAGACAGTAGACACGGGAATTATTAATTTAATCCCGCTCCCTGATTTTCACTACCTCCCTTCCTCCTCTTATTTTTTTTGTACGAACTTGTCAGTTTAAAAATCCTCTTCCTGTCATTTTTAATGAGAATATATTTTTAATTTATCTTTATGATTCAAAACAATGTAGAAGGGGCTTGAATGCCAGGGTAACTGCTAATGAAGACATATATCCGAAGAAGGGAAAAGAATGATCAGCTGGTGGTGCTGTATGGTGGCTGGGGCACTGATGAAAATGTTTTTACACCCTTTTGCAACGATAATTTTGACTTTATTCTTTTCTATGACTACTCAGCCGATGAGGCCCTGGTACTTCCGGAGACAAAGACTTACAGGAAAATAACCATTATTGGATGGTCTCTTGGAGTATGGGCTGCAGAATATCTCTTTCCAAAAACCGGTATTATTCCTCATACTACTATTGCCGTCAACGGAACTCCTGTTCCGGCTGACGACAGATATGGAATCCCCCTTAAAATACTTGAAGGAACGCTTAATAATATTTCTGAAATCAATATTGATAAGTTCTATCTCAGGATGTTTGGGGACAAAAGAACATATCTGAAAAACTCCGATAAGATACCACATAGAACGATCAAATCACTTAACGATGAGCTCAGATGGCTCTATAACAGGATGATGGAACAAAAAGAGTCCGGCTTCATATGGGATTATGCTGTGATAAGCAAAACCGACAGGGTTTTTCCGTCAGAGAATATGAATAGCTACTGGAAAATGCAGAAATCGACGCGGCAGATCAAAGTTCCGCTGCCTCATTATTTCTTCCCATACTGGAATTCATATTCTGATTTCATCAGGTTCGTGGAGCGGCATAAAAGGAAAAGCGCTCCCGCTGCCATCGAATGAACCAATAAATCAGATGTCCTTGATAAGAATATTTGAATCTGACTTCGCGGTTATCCTATCAAATTTATCAAGAGTAGAAATAACATGTTCATACTCCCTGTTTTTCAAAACAGTTCTTTGTTCAGTACCCTTCTTGTCGAGCCGCGAGAGTATGAAGCAAATTGAAAGCTTATTAATATCAAGAGCCGGTTGGTACAATCTTTCCTTCTGATCGTTTTCGTGTATCTCTGAAACAAGCTCAACGCCGCTCAGATCACTGAGAATGTCGCGTGAGAGTCGAACCGGCATCTTAAGTTTTCTGCTTATTGCCTCGGCCCCTAAAGGTTTATCGCCTATTGCGAAATTCCTCACAATGATATGCATAATCATCAGGGCAAGAGCTCTCTTTTGATAGTTGCTTATAGTCAGGGCTTCCTCCTCATATTCATACCGGGAAATATTCTGGTTGGCAAATGACAGCTCTGCCCCAAGAAGGATGCATGTCCAGCACATCTGGATAAATACAATGAAAAGAGGGATCATTGCAAAGCTTCCATATATCGCACTGAGCTTAGTTATTCCCCATTGGAGGTCAATATATAACCATAGAAGGAACTGAAGGATAGTTCCGGTGATGACTCCTGCAATAAGTGCAGGTACCAATTTAACTTTGGTATTTGGCATTACAATAAAAAGAATCGTAAGTGCCAGTGAAGTAAGAAAAAATGGTGCAAGCTTGACAAGAAAACTGACAAGCGGTTTAAATACTTCAAGTATCCTTGCATGGGACATATAATCAGGAAGCTGTGTGCTGACAAACACAGTAATGCTGCTTGACAAAATCAAAAAAATAGGTGCAATAAGCATCATTGTAAGGTAGTCAGTAAATTTTCTGTACCAGAACCTGGAAGATTTAATCTGCCAGATGTGGTTGAATGAGCTTTCAATCTGAGTCAGCAACGACATAACTGACCAGAAGAGAATAATTACACCAATACCAGCGAGATATCCAGTGCTTGTTGCCTGTATGGCGCTCCTGGCACTTTCCAGAAGAGGTTTAAGCAATTCAGTATAATTCGAGAATTTAGTTAGTACGATCTTCTCAAGATCCTGATCAAGGTTGAATCCCTTTGCAATAGCAAAAGCAATGGCAGCAACAGGTACAATTGAAAGTAAAGTATATAGTGTAAGAGATGCCGCGCGCAACTGCACTTTATGGTCAAAGAAACCCCTGCCCGCCAGGACCATGATCCGCATTTGCCTTATCAGGTATGACTTCCGTTTTGACAGCTCGGAAAGCGGGGTATGCCAGATGGCATCATTCAGCCTCTTGGTCTGGGTCAACGCCCATGATACCGGATTTCCCATAATGCAAGTATTCTTTTTTACTTTGTAAATTATACCGTTGAGAACATGCTGGTTCAAATATACAAAAACCTGAAAGAAAAATAATTACTATTTTCATCCCGCAATAAGCGTAAAAATGAAAATAGAAATTCTTGAATTTGCGGCGGGAGCAAAAAAAGCTGGCGGATGTGCAGTTATAATTGATGTATTCAGAGCATTTTCAACTGCCTGTTACGCATTTGATTCAGGCGCCTCAAGAGTAATTGCCACAAGTGAGATCAGCAAAGCCTATACTCTTAAAAAACTTTACCATAACGCGGTGCTTGCCGGTGAGAGGGAAGAAAAAAAAATAGAGGGATTTGACCTGGGAAACAGTCCGACCGAAATTATCAAGACCGACCTTCACGGGAAAACATTAATATTGACTACAACCGCAGGTACAAATGGCCTTCTTAACGCAATCAATGCTGATATTGTAATTACCGGCAGCTTTGTTAATTCAGGAGCAGTTACCAGGTACATAAAATCTCTTAACCCGGCACAGGTTTCGCTTGTTGCAATGGGATACAGGGCGACAAATTCGGCAGATGAAGATATCCTGTGCGCTGAAATAATAAAATCCGGATTAGAGAATATTGAGGTAGATTACGATGAAAGAATCAGTATGCTCAGAGAAGGCTCAGGTAAAAGGTTCTTTGATCCGGTTAATCTTGACTTCTCTCCTCCTACTGATTACTTCCTATGCACAATGCTGAACAGATTCAATTTTATTCTGAAAGGAGAGAAAAGAGCTGATGGGAATATCGACCTGATGAAGATTGATTATTAACCGGCTGATAACATCCGGAAAAAGACAAATTCGAGTGCGAATGATAAAAAATCAATGGCGATTAACATCATTCGCAGATTCTATATACTTAATTTACAACTATATATTAAAAGATAGGTAAAATCTTTCTTCTTCCATGTATTTCGCGGTAGGTGCAGAACATGCTGACCTTATAAACACCGAAAAGCAGTATTGAAGGATTTGAGGAGTCGATTTTTATTTCCATTCTTTCCCTGTATCGGACAAAAATTCCAGCAAGGATAAGAGTAAGCCTGAAAACTCTGAGTACATTGTATATGCGAAGCATTGCCACTGATGAAGAGAATGTACGTTTATCAGTAACATTATCATAAAGCATACTCAGGTTCTCAATTCCAAGTCTTGTTTTATTAAGGTAGTCCCTGTTCGACTCCAGCCCCTCATGAATCAATCCGTTATCAATATGCAAGATCTTAATTTCAGCCTTTTCAAGCTGGTAACTGAAGAGTGTATCCTCATGGCCATATTGCTTAATATCCTCATTAAACCTCAATTTTGAGAAAATACTCTTTTCTATCAGGACATTAAAGGTGGAGAATGCGGCATAAGGTCTTTTGTTCCTTTCCGATGCTTTTCGCTGTTCTCTTTTACGTCCATATTTCCACCTGAGCATCTTGTCGGGATCACCGGGAGGGGACTCGTGATAGAGGACACCACCGGAAATTACTCTTGCGGACGGTATTGCTTTTACCCATTTTGTAATGTAAGCCTCAGCAGTTCCGGGTATCATAGTATCAGCATCAATGAAAAGCAGGTAATCCCCCTTTGCCTCAAGAGCAAGCTTGTTCCTGATTGCAGCCCTGCCAATATTCTTTTCAGAAACTATCACCTTAACACCGTCACCTTCGAGTGACATATACCTGGTCCTGTTTTCTTCTGTGGAGCCATCGTCCCCGATCAGAATTTCAACAAACTCCGGTATATTCCCGATACAGCTCCTCATACTATGGACAATTGCCACGATATCATAATCACACACCGGTATGAGCAATGAGATAGTCATATTGAATTCATTGGGTTTATAATTCAAAAGTACGTAATATTTATTATATTTTCTCTGAAGGGCAATTTGGCAAAGAAATTGCAATGACTAATTTTGTCAATACTTTTATAAACTGATCTCCTGATGAGAAGAATTATATTTGGAATTGCTTTGACTCTGATAACAGTCTCATCACTGTCGCAGGTTAAAACTGGCTATAATATAGGTATCTCAGTACCTGATATAAGGGATTCATCAATATACCTGGCATATCACTTTGGAAACAAGCAATATATTAAGGATACAATAACTCTTGATGCCAGGGGTCACGGAACATTTTCAGGGAAGGAAGCACTTCCCCAGGGAATCTACCTTGTTGTACTGCCGGGTAAGAAATACTTCGAGGTTCTGATCTCTGCAGATCAGAAATTTGCTGTTTCATGCCTCTATAAGGATTATTTTAATTCTCTTAAATTTTCAAACTCGCCGGAGAATACAAGATTCCTCGATTACCAGAAGAATTGGAGTGTGATGCAACAGAAGGCATCCGATTTAGGCAGAAGAGTTCAAAGCAACAGGGGGAACAGTGATTCCCTCAGGATACTTAAGGAAGAACAGAATATTCGAAACCAGGAGATGAAATCGTATCTGAAGAGTGTTGTCAGTCAGAATGACAATAACCTACTGGCAGTGCTCGTAAAATCAATGATACCAATAGATGTTCCTGAGTTCACTGTCCCAGCCGGGTCGCACAATGCCGATTCGGTTAAATGGGTAATGAACTACAATTATAATAAAGACCATTTTTTTGATAATATAGATTTTAAAGATGAGAGGCTGCTGCGGACACCAATCCTGCAGGCCAGGCTTGACGCATTCTTCACGGATGTCCTCATTCAGTCGGCAGATTCAATAAATGGTCAGGTTGACAAGCTTCTTCTTAAGTGCCAGGGTAACTATAAAATGTTCCAGTTTATTTCTGTTTACCTTTTCAATCATTTCCGCGAGAGTGAGATCATGGGGCATGATGCTGTCCTGGTGAAGATCGCTGATGAGATCTATTTGTCAGGGAAGGCTGACTGGGTTACAAAACAATTTATTGATGATCTGCGAAAACAGGTCGAGCTGCTCAGGCATAACCTGATCGGGATGAAAGCAGAAAACCTTGTAATGGATTCGTACAAAGGAATATATGTGGCACTATATGATATAGAAAAGGAGTTTACCATCTTATATTTCTGGGAGCCGAATTGCGGCCATTGCCAGGAGGCAACGCCCAAACTAAAAAATTATTACGATAAAGCAAAAAATGAAGGTGTTGAGGTTTTTGCAATTTGCACAACATCAGATAAAGCTGCCTGGTCAAAATATATTGAAGAACATGAGCTGACCTGGATTAATGGATGGGATCCTGAGCGACTCTCGCATTTTGATTATTTTTATAATGTTCAGTCGACTCCTACAATTTATATTCTGGACAGGAATAAGAAAATCATAGCAAAGAGACTTGCAGTTGAAGATATTCCTTCATTTATAGAAAATTACAGGAAGTATTTCAGGAAATAAGGTTTTTGTATTTAACCAGCCATTCAGCCAGGCTGTAAATTGAGTCAAATTCGACTGAAGAATTCTCAAGGACAATCACCCATTTGACGGCTTCTCCACCAGGTGTTATTAAATATGGAACAGAATAATTATCAGAAACCGTATATCCCGTACGGGCAAGGGCTTTGATAGTCCAATCCCTGGTCAGACCTTCGCCCCTTACAAAAAGCTCTCCCCTTTTTTCCGGCTTTAATGAGAAAGTCCCGTCACGGTGGTTAAAACCTACAATATCCGGGTCAAATAAATTATTAAAAGCACCGTTCAGCACCATATCTTCTGGTGAACCTTCGATGAGAGAGTTTTCGAGTATCAGCCATATCTTGTCAGCCTGGTTAAGGGCAATATTAAAATCGTGCGTTGAAAAAAGGATTGTGCGGCCTTCACGGGCAAGGCCCGACATCAGGTGAATCATCTCATATCTGCCCGAAATATCAAGGAATGCTGTCGGTTCGTCCATAATAAGAATATCGGTCTCCTGGGCCAAAACCCTTGCTATCATTGCCCGCTGCCGTTCTCCGTCGGAAAGCTCGGAAACATACCTGTTACTGAAGCCTGTCATTCCGGTCTTTTCAAGTGCTGATGAAATAGCTGCCTTCCCTTCAGGATCATTGCTTCCGGTCCAGCCGGTATGAGGGAATCTGCCAAGGGCTACAAGATCATAAACTCTCATATTGCTTGCCCTGACGATTTCTGTTGAAATATAGCCCGCCTTTTTGGCAAGTTCAGATCCGGAGTATTCTGAACTCTCCCGGTCATCAATAAAAACCTTTCCTCCGAGCGAGGGCTGAAGCCCCATGATTGTCCTCAGAAGAGTGCTTTTTCCTATGCCGTTACGACCAAGAATTGCGACAAGTTCCCCCTTCTTTGCAACTGCAGAAACAGGCGGAAGAAGTTCATATCTGTGTCTGCCTGAAATGTAGCCAATGCTTAGCGCCTCAATGGATAATATTTGTTCACTTTTACTTTCCATCATGCGAAACCTGATTTTTTACCTGACCGCAGGATTACCCATATTACAACTGGTATCCCGATAAGCGATGTAATAGAGTTGACAGGCAGCAGGATTCCTGAACCAGGCACCTGTGATAACAGATCGCTTGCCATCATTATGATGCCGCCGATCAGCATTGATCCCGGAACAAGAATAAAATGGTCCGAAGTTCTGAAAATATTCCTCGCAATATGAGGGACTGCTATGCCAATAAAACCAATTGGTCCGCAGAACGCTGTCACACTACCAGCCAGAATGCATGTGCATGCAAATATAAGGCTTCGCGAAAACCGGATATTTAAGCCAATGCTCATCGCATATGTTTCTCCAAGCAGCAGGGCATTAAGCATCTTAACAGAAGCCAGGCTCAGGATAATTCCTGCCGTAACTGAAATCATAAGTACATTCAACTGTGAACTGGTAAGATTGCCCAGGCTTCCCATGGTCCAGATAACATAGGTTTTCAACATGGTTTCATTGCTGAAATACTGCATTATGCTTACCAGGGCGGATATTCCGCCTGACAACATCAATCCTATTACCAGAATGACAAATATATCGTGAACCCGGGAAGAAATAAAAAGGATAAGAACCATCACTGCCCCTGCTCCGATCCATGCAGATAATACCAGTGCCCAATTTCCTAGACTTTGGAGATTACCGGTGGTTATGCCGGCCGAAAATCCAAGAATCACTATTGCAACCCCCAGACTTGCTCCAGAACTAACACCGAGAACATAAGGACCCGCCATCGGGTTTCGGAATAGTGTCTGCATTTGTAAACCACTAAGTGATAGTGCTATGCCGACAAACATTGCCGTCAGAGCCTTTGGCAGCCTGAACTTCATGACAATAGTCTCAACATCAGATCCCGAATGATGTGTCAATGCCTGCAGAACGTCACCAACTTTCAGATTTACAGAACCGAGGAACACATCGAGGATAAATACCACTATAAGGAGAGTAATCAATATACTGAAAATCAATGTTCCCCTTTTTTTCAGATATATCATCTCGTTTCTCGTTTCCCGTTCCCCGGTTCTGGTCACTGTTTTTCTATTATTCAATTTTCCTGTAATAAACCAGTTCGTAATTTTTAAAAAGATCCGGATGAAGGATGCAGGCGATGTCTTTCAGGATGACCTGGGGATTAATTGTCCCGCTTTCCCAGTAATCGTTGCCGCCACCAGGTGAAATTCTTTTATTATTATTATACATTTTCCAGGTGATAAATGGGGACAGGAAAGCAAGTCTGGGATCAAAATCAGTAATTTCGGATTTTGTTAATACACTTCCGATATTCAGCCAGAATTCGGCCTGAACCGCGTGCATGTAAACATTTTCAAGGCTGTAAGGCATCGAAACTGAAGATTCCATATTTTTCCAGAGGTATTTGCCGCCTGCATCATCGATCAACCTGCTTACATAGGAATTTCCAGGTGAGATATACCATGTATCTTTAAAAGGGAGTCCAAGGAGTACCGATGGCCTGTTTTTAATATTGTCTGCAATATATTCCTTCAGGTTGTTATATTCTTTAGAAACAGACGCAAAAATGCTGTCAGAAATATTCTCTTTGCAGAAGAGGGCTCCGAACAATTTAATCCATTCGGCCTTTCCAAGAGGATCAATCTCAAGATAATCAGCATCAAACATCACCTTAATTCCCATCTCCTTAAGCTTACTGGTATAACCTTCTCCTTCCCCGCCTATTCCATACATAATCAACAAGTCAGGATTAATTTTAAAAATAAGTTCATTGTTTATGCCAGCATCATACCCGACATCGGGAATTGATCCATCTTTTATTCTATCTGCTGCAGACTTATTGTAAACATACCTGGTACCTGATACGCCGGCAATTGCATCCTCTTCATCAAGCGCCTCAATCATCGCAATATGGGTGGTTGATGTACAGACTATCTTTTTCACAGGAACAGAAATCACCCTGGATGAGTCATCAAAATGTGAAAGTCCTGCTCCATGTGGTACCAGGTAATAAACCTGTTCAATATTTTTTGCGCCCTGCCATGGATTTTTTATCGTCAGAATTGTGCAACTGTCGGTCTTCTCAAGGGTAAACCGCTCTGCTTTAGTAATTATCCGTGTCGGCCCGATTGCTTCAGAATTTTCTGGTTTATTCCCCTTATGAATGCATGAAAAGGAAATAAATGCCAGAAAAGTGAGAATTGACACTATGGCAGCACTAAAAAGCAATATCGATCTGTCATTTCTCAATGCTGCTGTTATTAAAGTTAAACAGAACTGTCAGGTTGTATGATCTGCCCGGCAGAGGGTAATGAGCAATTGCCTGGTGACTGATATTAAAGATATTGCCGATCCCGAAATTCAGATCAATTAAATTTTT
>PMBC01000121.1:0-1067 GCA_003152835.1 Bacteroidales bacterium
AGTGAAAATATCTCGGATTTCCCGGTATTCCTTGATATTGACAAGCTTATATTCATTGCACAAAAAACTGGCTCTGATGCCGTTCATCCAGGCTATGGGTTTCTTTCTGAAAACGCCTATTTCGCTCAAAAATGCCTTGAAAACAAAATAATATTCATAGGTCCTTCACCTGACGCAATATATAAAATGGGAAACAAAACCATCGCCCGGAGGCTGGCTCTTAAGAATGGTATCCCCATGGCTATGGGCAGCGAAGGAAATATTTCAGATGAAGAGGAAGCTGCCGCAATTGCTTCAAAAATAGGATATCCTGTGATTATAAAAGCGGCATCCGGAGGTGGTGGCAGGGGAATGAGAATCGTGCGTAAAGAGGATGAGATGGAAAGGATGTTCTCCACTGCCAGCAAGGAAGCAGAAAAGGCTTTCAATGACCCATCCGTTTTTATTGAAAAATATATCGAGAATCCGAAGCATATTGAATTTCAGATTCTGGGTGACACTAAAGGGAATATCATTCATCTTGGTGAGAGGGAATGTTCAATCCAGAGAAAGCACCAGAAGCTTCTTGAAGAGGCTCCCTCCTGCGCAATTGATCCCAGGCTCCGCAAAGAGATGGGTACAATGGCAGTTCAGATCGCCCGGGCAGTTAATTATCATTCGGCAGGCACGGTAGAATTTCTCCTTGATTCAGATAAGAATTTTTATTTCATGGAAATGAATACGAGGATCCAGGTTGAGCATCCCGTAACTGAAGCAATAACCGGCATAGACCTGATAGAACAGCAGATCAGGATCGCTGAAGGTCAGACCCTGACCCTGAAACAGGAAGATGTAAAACTTAAGGGATGGGCCATAGAGTGCAGGATAAATGCAGAAGATGTGCAAGCTGGTTTTGCTCCCGACCCCGGGAAAATTGAAAACCTTAGCATGCCTTCAGATCCCTATGTAAGGATTGATACCGGGATTGAACCAGGATCAGTAATTGTTGCATCATTCGATTCCATGATTGCAAAGCTTATCATTACAGGCAAGGACAGGAAGGAAGCAATAAAAAACTGTAAAATGGC
>PMBC01000121.1:1094-1671 GCA_003152835.1 Bacteroidales bacterium
TTGAAGAGAATCTCCAGGAAAACAGCATCAATGTTGATTTTGAAAAGGGGAAAGCGTTGAGTCCATGGCTTATGAATAAAAGAATTAATCAATTTTAGATCCTGAGGTAAACAGTAATGAACGATAAACTAAAGATCAGTAAACTATATGCGCTGTCATCGGAGAACAGAAAATTCAGCTTCTCCATTCCATTGAAAAACAAGATTCGCATCGGCAGGAGAGATTATATTGTTCAGCTCAAATCGGATGATAAGTACGGTACATATATATTATGGAAGAACCGCAAATACCCTGTCGAAGTAGTCAGATCGAGGCAGAATAAATATGAGATACTATTCAACGACATCAGCTATACCTTTACTGTTGAAACACCGTTCTCACTTCAAAGGATGAAAGTCCTGCATTCCACTAAGGGAAAGAGCGAGCAGGAATCGCTGAAAGCTCCGATGCCAGGCAAGATAATTGACGTGCTTGTCAGGGAAGGAACAAATGTCCTTCGCGGTGAGCCGGTGGTGATTCTTGAGGCAATGAAGATGCAGAATGAAATTCAGTCGCCGGTAAACGGCAAAGTAATCAA
>PMBC01000121.1:1705-3354 GCA_003152835.1 Bacteroidales bacterium
AGGTACCTGTTTCAATGTCTCACACAGAAAATCATAAAACTTCTTAACTGATGGTATGTTGACTTTCTCATCAGGTGAGTGAGGGTATTTGATCGTCGGACCGAAAGATATCATATCCAGATTCGGATAAACGCCTCCAAGCAACCCGCATTCAAGTCCGGCATGAATCGCTTTGATCTCCGGAATATTGCCAAACATCTTCTTATAAACTCCACTCATTGTTTTGAGGATCGGAGAAGCCATATTGGGTTTCCATCCAGGATAACTTCCTGTCAGGGTGACTTTGGCGTCAATCAGGTGAAAGACAGCTGCAATCCGCCATGCTGTTGATTCCTTTGATGAGTCAACAGAGCTGCGGGTAAGGTTATGGGCTTCGAATTTCCCTCCTATGCATCTCACAATAGCAATGTTGTTAGAAGTTTCGACAAGTCCCTTCATTGCCTGGCTCATTCGCACGACGCCATTCGGACAAGCAAAAACTGCACGTATGATCTTGAATTGATCTTCCTTGCTCATTACTTTTGCGGGAGCATCGCACTTTTTACAGGTGAATGAAAGTGTGGGTTCCGTCTCTGCAAATTCAGCCCTGTACATTTTTTCGTAACCCTTAACAAATTTCTGAAACTGACCTGCAGATTTGGAAGGAACTAAAAGTATAGTATATGATTCGCGGGGTATTGCATTGCGGAGATCACCTCCTGCAGCTTCAGCAAGCCTTACCTTAAAATCTGATTCTGCCTGCATCAGGAACCTGAACATTATCTTGTTTGAATTAGCTCTGCCCAGGGCAATATCCACGCCTGAATGTCCTCCTTTACAGCCCTTGGCTACGACACGGTAAGCAACCATTCCGCGGGGAGCTTTTTCTTCAGTATATTTTTTTGTAGCGCTTACATCAATACCGCCAGCACACCCTACATATAGTTCGCCTTCATCTTCCGAGTCAAGATTCATTAGAATATCACCTTTCAGCAATCCTTTCTTCAGTCCGAAAGCGCCTGTCATTCCAGTCTCTTCATCAATTGTAAAAAGTACTTCAATTGGTCCATGCTTGACATCTTTTGAACCAAGTATAGCGAGTGCGGAAGCCACACCAATGCCATTATCTGAACCGAGAGTGGTTCCGTTTGCCTTTACCCATTCGCCATCGATAATGGTTTGAATCGGATCTTTGGCAAAATCATGCTTTTTATCGCTGTTTTTCTGCGGTACCATATCGAGGTGCACCTGGAGGATAACTCCCTTGCGCTTCTCCAATCCTTTCGTTGCAGGTTTTCTGATTATAACATTGCCTACTTTATCGACAACACATTCAAATTTATGGTCTTTTGCAAATTTCACCATATAGTCGGCAAGTCTCTTTTCCATTTTGGAAGGATGCGGAATCTGGGTAATATCATAGAAATAATTCCAGAGTTGTGTCGGTTGTAATTTACGTATATCGCTCATATTCAACTTTATTTTAAATTAAACATAATTTCCCCGTGCAAATGTATAAGAATCTTCAAATAAAAATAGCGATAAAAAATTGAAAAACAATAAAAAAGAACGTTTGAATTTTATTTAAGGTTGTCCGGATTGTAACAAATAAGGTAATAGATACAAATTTTGAATTGTCTCCTATTTAATTTACTTTTGAGCTCCAAATT
>PMBC01000121.1:3422-8966 GCA_003152835.1 Bacteroidales bacterium
ATCTTCCCTATGAAGGTTGCAAAAATGATGGGCATAGGTGTTGTAGAGACCGACGTTATAAATATAAATGTTATCGGTGCTGCACTCATCGCTGCTATAATATGGAATCTGTTAACCTGGTGGTGGGGGTTACCTTCAAGTTCATCTCATACCATAGTCGGCGGATTAATCGGAGGAGCTGTCGCAAGCTCTGGTTTCGGGGCAGTGATCGCGGGAGGAGTAATTAAAATAATAGCTTTCATATTCATTGCTCCTTTAATGGGCATGATCTTATCGTACGCGATCTCTAGTTTCATCATGTGGATTTTCAGGAAGGTGGCGCCGGCGAATATTGACAAAATATTCAGGCGTTTGCAGCTCGTCTCATCNNATACCTCTCTGGGTAAAAATGTCGTGCCAGACAGCCATTGCTCTCGGAACTCTTTTCGGGGGATGGAGGATTGTCAAGACAATGGGGCAGAAAATTACGAAGATTAAACCATTCGAAGGATTCAGCGCTGAGACTGCAGGATCAATAACTCTTTTTATAGCTACTCACTGGGGGATTCCTGTTAGTACTACCCATACGATTACTGGTGCAATAATAGGTGTCGGTGCGCGCCGAGGGGTTTCAGCAGTCAGGTGGGGAGTAACAAAAAAAATATTCTGGGCGTGGATACTTACTATTCCGATTTCAGGTATAATCGGAGGCTTAATGTACTTATTCCTAAGTTTTGCACACCCATTATAAAATTTAAGTTGAATTTATAACACATTGAAGATGAATATCGATAAAATGCTTAAGTTTTTTGTTCCGAAAGATCACTCTTTCTATCCCCTTTTCGAAGAGGATGCAAAAAACCTGGTTAAAGCAGCCGGGCTGCTTAAAGAGCTTATGTCAACTAGTGATACAAGTGAACATGAGCGGATACACAAAGAGATAAAAGATGTTGAGCATATTGGTGATGACATCACTGATAAGACCTATCAGGCGCTTAATAAGTCATTTATCACCCCGTTCGACAGGGAAGATATTCATGAGCTTTGTGCTAATATCGACGACGTAGTTGATTCAATAAATGGCATAAGCAGAAGGATCTGTCTGTATAAACCAAAGAACCTTATGCCTGTATATAAGGAGATGGCTGAATCGATTTATGAGGCTGCCCTGGAGATACAGATTTGCATCCATGGCCTTAATGATGCTGCTGCAAATAAAGATGAGATAACCAGATCGTGCGATAATGTCAAGGCAATAGAGCATAAGGCCGACGAATACTATTATGTAGCTATTGCAGAACTTTTTGAAAAGGAAAAAGATCCTGCCGAGCTTTTGAAGAACAACAAGATCCTTGAGATCCTTGAAAGGTGTGTCGATGAATCAGAGGATGTTACAGATACGATTAAGTCGATACTGATAAAGATGGCATGATTGGGGTACTCGGTTCGCGGTTCGCGGTTTGGGGTTTGGGATTGGATTACCTCGTTTGAAATTTTTTGCCGCACACCGGAAACCGCCAGCCGCAAGCCGGTTATTTGCTCTTAATCATCGTAAGCACCATCTTAAATTTTTCAACTGCCTTAACGGCGTGAGGTATGTTTGCCGGCATTATTATAGCCTCGCCGGCTGATAAAATAAAAGGCTTCCCTCCTATTGTTATTTCTCCCTTACCATCGACAACCTCGATCATCGCATCGAAGGGAGCAGTATGTTCGCTTAATGATTCGCCAATGGCAAATGAAAATAGAGATATGTTTCCTGTTTCTTTTTTAAGCACTGTTTTGCTGAGAATACCGCCGCTTGCATATTCAACTGAGTCGTTGAAGCTGAATACTTTTGCTTTTTCAAATTCATTCGATTCCATCCTGATTATTGTTAATTAATTAACAATAGAACATTATAATTACCTGAAGGTTCAATATGGTATAAAATAGTAAAGGCGTTGCATGCAACGTCTTCACCATGATATGCAAATGAAATTACTTCTTGATGTTTGGAAGCTCCAGGCCGTACCCTTTTTTCTTATCTTCAGCTTTCAGAAGGAAAGCAAACAGAAGTGCCAGCAATCCCAATCCCGTGAAGATCATCATCGGGCGTGTATAGTTGTAAAAAGAAAAGACATTATTGAACCTTGAGATTTTTTCTCCTTTAGTTGTCACAAAGTTTTCAATCTTGCCCTTGTCAGAGTATGCATAGTTAGTGACTTTTATTTCACCTTTTCTGACTGCCTTTTTTAATGATTTGTTAGTTATGTATCCAGCGGGGATAGTATCATTAGCAGCAGTAATAACTGCAGTAACAGTTCCATCTGAATTTTTAATAAACTGAGATATCTTAACATCCTGATTTTTACGGCTGACAGTTCCAACTTCAGAAATAGTATAAGTTTTCTGATCAGAAACAACTACCTGGGAAATCTGATCTCCCTGAGATGTAATAAATCCGGTACCAGCTACTGCAAAGTAACCAATAAAACAATACTTATTCAGAACCCATCCTATCAGAGCGGGAACACCCATCAATCCCCAGTTCTGGACCCAAAAAACAAGAGAATAAGCAGTGCCCAGTTGTTTTTCCGGAATGATTTTCGGCACAGATGGCCACATTGCAGAAGGGACCAGAGAAAATCCGACTCCAAGAACCAGAATCAGAAGAATGGCTATGATCCATTGATTTAAGAAAGGAATAGTGAAGACTACATGAACAAAAATCAGCAATATAGCTCCCAGGATCATTATCGATGCTCCCTTTCCTTTACGGTCATATAAATTACCAAAAAGCGGAGTCAGCAAGATTGTTCCGAATGGAAGCATAGCCGGAATAAGTCCTGCCCAGTCTTCATTTATGTGGAATTTCTGAACCATTAAATCAGTGGCATATTTAAGAAAAGGGAATACAGCTGAATAGAACAATACACATAAAATTGCAAGGTACCACCAACCTTTATTGGTGACTATTTTAAAGATATCCTTGATGCGAAAAGCTTCTTCATCATCTACAGTCTGATTTGCTGCATCGAAGGCAGCTTGTGATGCATCCAGCTTCTTATCCATAAAAGTGTAGATAAAGAAGGAGATCAATCCTATGCATAACATAATAAGGCAAACAAGTATAGGCGCGGAAACAGTATTAAACGCTTTTGCAATAGGAACTGAAGTTGAGAGTGCAAGAGCTGTACCAAGCCTTGCTGTAGCCATTTCCAATCCCATGGCAAGTGCAAGCTCTTTACCCTTGAACCATTTCACAATAATTTTGGAAACAGTAATTCCGGCAGTTTCAACGCCAACCCCAAATATTGCAAAACCAACCCCTGCCATCAGAACCTGGGCGTTTACATGCCAGAACAGAACATGCCATGTCTGGCCATCCAGCATATGGGTAGAAACAGCCCAGTATTTTATTCCTGTTCCTATAACCATTATTGATGCAGCCATTAAACCGGTAAAACGTACGCCCATCTTATCGAGAATTATACCTCCTGCGATAAGCATTAACAGAAATACATTAAACCAGCCATACGCACTTGTAAAGAACCCGAATTCAGAACTATTCCAATGTAACTGACCTTCAAGCAATCCTTTAAGCGGAGCCATCACATCGGTAAGATAATATCCGCAAAGCATAGTAAATGCGACTACTGCCAATGCTGTCCATCGGGCAGCTTTTGAGTCGCGCAGGGTTTTTGTTATTGCTTCCATAAAAATGAGTTAGTGAGTTTTAAGTGCGGTAAATGTAAAAAATAAATTGGATGTAACTCCCTAATTTGATCATTAATAATAAACTAAACTCTGGCCTGATTGTTGTAAATATGTCAACGAATAGAATTAGAATAATATTCCGGAGATTTTATATTTTTGTAGAAATTTACATATTGAAATATATCAATATATGCGACACAAAATGTTTATAACTTTGTTTCTTCTTACTGCCAGTGCTGCTTTTTCCCAGAGCACACCTGCTTCAGATAACTCACCGGTAAAATGGTATTCCATTCAGGATGCCGAAAAGCTTATGAAACAATCGCCCCGTCCACTGTTTATTGATACTTATACCGACTGGTGCGGATGGTGCAAGAAGATGGACAGGGAGACTTTTACAAATCCAGTTATTTCCGATCTCCTCAATAATAAGTTCTACCCTGTAAAACTTAATGCTGAAAGCAAGGATAACATAACCTTCATGGGTCAGACATTTGTAAATGACGGTAAATACGGCAATGCACATCAGCTGGCCGTTACTCTTCTCCAGGGACAGCTTTCATACCCTACAGTAGTCTTCCTTACCCTGGAAAATGGGAAAATAGGCGTCTCACCTGTCCCGGGATTTCAGGATGCGAAGCAGATGGAGGTGCTGCTTACTTTCTTTGCTGAAAAAGCTTACCTGAACAAGAAATGGGAAGATTACCAGAAGAGCTTTGTAGGAAAGGTTAAGTAGGCGTCCGGCTACCGGCGACCGGTAACCGGCGATCATTTTCCAATTATATAATTAGACGGAAGCTGCATTACTTCGCCAAGCTGATAAACCAGTTTCCTTGAGCTATATAGCGTTTTGCCGTTCATGCTGATCTTAACGGTTGCCATATCAGGGATCCGGTAGAAAAGCTTATCGAACTTTGGAACCGAAGGTTTCTGCTCTCCATTATCAATAATTGTAATATCCTTTATCTTTTGCTCCGGAACAACCTCGGCAATAACGGGAATACCGGAAGCTGATCCTGATTCTGCCGGTCCTGCGGATTCAGAAAACCTGAAGAGCGTAAATGGCTTACCTGAAGATTCCTTC
This sequence comes from Bacteroidales bacterium, assembly GCA_003152835.1. GTDB lineage: Bacteria > Bacteroidota > Bacteroidia > Bacteroidales > VadinHA17 > LD21. The sequence continues at coordinate 8,185 of PMBC01000121.1, forward strand.
TGAGGGATGAACTGGTATGTAAAAGTTTTTACATCAATAATATTCTTCCCGGTGAATAATTCGGTATAATCCTTTTCCATCCTGTTGATCTCATTGATTGGGGCATCATTCTGAGGAAATACATTGGCTTCTCCTGAAAGTATCAGCACCTTCCCGTCGCGCAGATCCATAAGTCTTTTAGCAGCTTTCTCTGCAAGCTGATCAGGCGAAAGCTTCTTTTTCTTCTCAACAATATAAGGTATCCTGATGAATGAGGAGTCTACCTTCACCCTCCTGAAAGCAGTATCCGTCTGAACCTGGTAGTATTCATCAGAACCAAGGTCGAATGAACGAAACCTGTTTAAATTCATTTCACCGCTCCCGGAACTTTTCCCTTCCTGGTAATTATCAGCCGGATTGATATCCAGGATAATTCCCTCTTTCTTCATTGCCAGCACATTAGTCTGGAATAATCCTGTGCTGTGAATTACATAATATTCCGAAGGATCTGTCTCCTCGTGTGAATTTACTGACAGACTTCTGACTGACCAGTGCTCTTCCCTGGTTTTCAGTGCATCCTTCAGGCCTAGCAGGTCTTCGGCATAAGCTGCATATGGCCCGGGGACCATTATTGTTCTTTCAACTTCGACCTTTACTGTGAAAACTGTACGCGGAAGTGCATATACCAGGCTGCCATTGCCAAGTCTGACAGTATCAGAAACCTTTGAAACGATACTGGAGGGTTCAGACGCTTTTTTCCACATGGTGCATGAGGAGAGGGTAATTGAAAAAAATAAAAATGT
>PMBC01000135.1 GCA_003152835.1 Bacteroidales bacterium
GATAAATCGCCTTATATAAATCATCCGATCCAGGTAGCAAACCTTCTGGCAAATGAAGCAGGGGAGAAGGACCCCGTGCTGCTGTCCGCGGCAATACTTCACGACGTAATTGAGGATACCGTAGAGACCAAACAGGAAAAGAAAGAGCTGATTGACCATATCCGGGAGTTATTTGGCGAGGAGGTTCTCTCAGTGACGCTTGAAGTTACGGACGATAAGAGTCTTGGTAAGAAAAAGAGAAAGCAAATGCAGGTCGAGCATGCACAATCATTATCGGTTAAGGCAAAAAAACTAAAGATTGCCGACAAGATCATGAATGTACGTGATATAACTGTTAATCCTCCGGTTAGCTGGTCATTATGGCGCATCAGAAAATATCTCGACTGGTCCGAAAAGGTAGTTGCCGGTCTCCGTGGAGTAAATAAAAAGCTGGAGGATATTTTTGACGAAAGCCTGGAGGCCGGAAGAACGAAGTATTTCGGGAAATAAATTTCTGCCAGATTATTTATTTCAGCAATGAATATGTTTTAACAACTTCATTTGCTGCTTCCACAATCGTTTCATCTTTAATTTTACCTTGATACTTTTCAGCAACTTCCAATAATTCTTTAATTAAATCCTGCTTCAAAGAATATTCACCAGCTTTATCAAATGGAGATTCATCCGGGATCCATTCTCCTTTCCAATTTAAATGTCCCATACCAATTTAGCTTTAATACTTCAAATATATTCTTTTATTTATATTTGAATAGCATTTAACAAGTCACGGCAATGGAGAAAGAGAAACAACCTTATGTCTGTCCGGCAGAGTACGCCGGCAGCCTTGACAATCCGTTAAGGAAGTTAATTCACAACCCGCGAAAGATACTGATGCCGCAGAATGCATTTCCCGCGACGACCGCAAAGCAGTGGTCATGATTACACGATCCAGGCAGCTTCACTTTTTGTCTTTTTATTTTTACATTTCTCGCACTCAAATCTGCCATTCACCCATTAAATTCAACCATTCACCGATAAATATGTTATAAAACTCTATCCCGGATTTATCTTTGTTCGATTTATAAAATTTATAAAACTAACCCGATGAAAAAGATTTTGTTTTCGTGTGCAGTAATCATGATCTCTGTTTCGATCATGGCGCAAAACAGTGTTAATCTGAAGATGAACCTGGAGAAAAATAAGGTTTACCGGCTCAGTTCGGCTTCTGAACAGACAATTATTCAGACTGTAAACGGGAATCAGCAAACAATAGAATCGAAAACAAATAATTCCGTTTCTATTAAAATGATTGATGCAACTGCCGGTTTTATGGTTGCTGAAATTCATCTTGATACTCTGATATCCAATACAAATTCAATGGGGAAAATGACCATTATGAGTTCCGTCAGCGAAGGTAATATCAAGTCGACAGAAACGGCTGATGTAATGTCGTGCATCATGAACCGGTTAAGCAAGAATGCCCTTTATGTTAAAATAGATTTCACAGGCAAAGTGCTTGAAATTGTGAATTCGAAAATGTTGTCCGATCTGATTATGAAGGATACCAGTGCCATTGCTCTTACAGGCCCAACAGCTTCTGCTGTAAAATCGCAGATAATAAGCATGATCAGCGACAATTCATTAAAAACCATGGTTGAAATGTTCACCCGTTATTTACCCGGGAAGCAGGTTTCAACAGGTGATAGCTGGGATGTGACTGAGACATCACATTCAGGCGGCATGGACCTCGATATAGCAACAAACTACCATCTTGACGGAGTAAATGGCAATGCTGCAAATATAACTGCCGGATCAGATATCAAGGCCCCGGCTAATGCAGTGCCGATGGAACAAGGTGGTGCCAAAATAACCTATGACGATTTAAAAGGATTGAGTAAATCAAACATGACGATCGATATCCGCACAGGTCTGATCATTGAAGTTAAGGCTAAAACACACATTTCCGGAAATCTGGGAGTTAGCGGACCAGGCTTCAGCATGCAGATACCCATGGATATCAACAGCACATCGAAAGTTATTGCATTACAGTAAATTGATGAACAGATAAAATGAGAAAATATATATTCTGGTTACTGCTCGTAACCTCCTTTGCTGCCCAGGCCCAGAGCATCAGGGGAAAAGTATGCCTCGAAAAAGATAAATCGCCGGTACCGTTTGCGTCTGTCGGACTGGCCCAGCTTCCTGATTCAACAATGAATACGGGAGTCATAACATTGACTGACGGCGTCTACTTTTTCGATAAAGTGAAGCCGGGTGATTATTTTATCAGGGTAAATTTCCTGGGTTTCAGGCCCAACGGGAAAAGAGTTACTGTGACTTCGGCATCCGGCGAGATAGCTGTCGATACTATTTTTTTAACCGAAATCACTGCCAGCCTGAATGAAGTGACGGTGGTGAGTGAGCGCCTGAAGGGAACGGAGATGGTCGATCGCACTGTTTATGCCATTCCTTCGGTAATAGCCAAAAGCTCAACTAACGGGTACGATATCCTTAAGAAGATACCGCAGGTCAATGTCGATTTTCAGAATAATGTTACACTTAACGGCAGCAGCAATTTTATTATCCAGGTCGACGGAAGGCAGCGCGATAAGGAGTTCCTGGCAAAGCTTCTTCCATCAGATATACAGAGTGTAGAAGTTATAAGCAATCCTTCCGGTAAGTATGAAGGCAATATTGACGGAGTTATAAATATAATCCTGAAGAAAGAGGCGAGATATGGAATGAACGGCAACGCCAGCCTGAGTGTCAAGCCATTTCACAAACCCACCGTTCAGGCAACCGGCAGTCTCGATTATGCTATGGGCAAAATAACTTTTTATGTGACAGGCTTTTATGTTTTACAAAAGCTTGATATCACTTCATCCAATGTAAACACATTTACTTCCATCGACTCGACGACAAATCTTTCGGGGAAAGGCAGGATAAACGTTACTCAGTCATCCCTGAACGGCGGATTCGATTATTACATGAACGATAAGAACAACCTGAGCTTCAACGCCAGCTATAAGCCTATAGGTCAGAATATCGATCTGTTAAGCGAAACATTCCTTTACAAGAATAATATTCCGCTGAATACAGTTTCAACGCTGACAAATAATGACCTGAAAAGTAATGAGGCCACGTTCTCGCTGTTTTACCAGAAGACATTTAAAAAGCCGGTTCAGGAATTTACGGCTGAGGCCAGTTATTACATCTTCAAATCAAATTCCGGGAATGATTTTACCAACAAACGATACCCTTATGGTGGCGGTTCAATACTCAGCACATATAGCCGGCTGGAAGATGACCTGAACAACCGCAATTATTTCTCTGCAAAACTGAATTATGTCCATCCTCTTGGGATGGCTGCGAAGATTGAAGCAGGGTATCAGTTATATTACCAGGATCTGAGCTATGATTTCATTATCGATAACCTTCCATCAGCTAATCTGTTTAAATATGGGGAGTTTCGTAATTCGGTTTATGGCGGAGTTACATATAATCTGAAAAAACTTGGAATGCAGGCTATGCTGAGAGTCGAAAACAGCCATATCAGTGCCGATTCGGTCACCCAGCCTAAATACTCCTGTTTTCTGCCTTCCGTCAACCTCCAGTACAAATTCTCTGCATCGCATAATCTGAAATTCACTTATAACCGGAGAATAAACCGTCCTGGTATCTACGATATGGATCCCTACTATAAGGTTGGGCAGACTTATAATATAACCCAGGGGAACCCTGATCTGAAGCCCGATTATCGCGACCGTCTGCAGCTTACATATACCTGGAATTTTGGCAGCAACTATTTTTCACCGTATGTTTACCAGGAGTATTTTACAAACAAGATAGGGAGCAGGTACACGGTAATTATTTCACCTGAAACTAACGCACTGACTACGATCACCAAGCCTTTTAACCTGCTCAACGGCTATGAGTCGGGTGGGGGAGTAAATGCCATGCTCTGGTATATAAACATCAATGCACGCATTTATAAGGGGCATTATAATGAATATATCGGGCAGTCTTTCAATATCCCTGCTATAAATTATTTTTCCTGGAGCATTACAAGCTATGCCTTTACCCAGCTTGACAAAAAGAAGACAGCAACAGCATTTGCCTTCCTGAGCTATAATGGAGTGAATATGAATGCGCAGAGCAAGACATACAGCATACCTTTNNCAGAAGCAGCTTAAGGACCACAGCCTGGGAGTCTTCTGGTTTCTGCCTATGTCAACTCAAGTAAGATTAAACAGGACTGAAACCTCAACCCCTTTCTTTAATTCGCGGAATATAATTGGATTTAATGCTTCGACTTATATACAGTTCAGTTATTCCTATAAGTTTAATAAAGGGAAGAATGTCAAGAAGCTCGGCCGTAAGGTAGAAGTTGAGAGCGACAGTAAAAGCCAGGCCATCGGGACATAATTGTCTCATTAAGCCGTTCGTCTCTGTTTAAAAATGGGATATTGATAACACTAAAAACCATTAAATCATGAAGCTGAAAATACTTGTTTTGTCTTTTTTCTTCCTTCTACCCTCTGTAATATATTGTCAGGACAATAACCTGCAGCGTTTACAGGGTTCCTGGATGGGAAGGATCACCACCAGTGATTTTTCATTGCGCGTTTTATTGAGGTTCGAAGTAAAAGGTGAAAATATCAGGGGGATCCTTGATAGTCCTGATCAGGCATTAAAGGATATTCCAATTGATAAAGTAATGTCTGTTAAGGATAGTCTGTTCGCCTATTTATCAGATTTCCCTATATTCAAAGGCCTGGTCATGCCTGGTGATTCAGTTATTAATGGAATATGGGGCGGTGATATGCCCCTGAGATTAAGCCGTACCAATTATGTCTTTACTCTTAAAACTAATTTAAACCCCTTAATTGAGGGATATAAAATCGTCAGCTTAATAAAAAGCACACCTATTAAAGATCAACAGGCGACAGGAGCCTGCTGGAGTTATGCAACAACATCATTTATCGAAACAGAAGCCATAAGGCTTGGAAAAGCTCCTGTTGTACTTTCGCCGATGTTTTATGTTACCCCGACATATATCGACAAAGCTGAGAAATATATAAGGATGAATGGCAAGCTCGGCTTCTCAGAAGGCGATTTGACATTCAGTGTTTTGAAAGCTTATAAGGAATTCGGAGCTGTTCCTGAAACAGTCTATTCGGGGAAGAAAGACTCCGTCTCCAGGCACGATCATGCTGAAATGAATAGCGCAATTCTCGAAAAGGTTCAGTATTATGTAAAATCACGACACGGCAATATGACGGCTGATGGCTACAGAAAAGATATTGAAGAGATTTTATCCGGTACCATGGGAAAGGCTCCTGATACTTTTACCTATAATAAAAAACAGTATACCCCAAAGTCATTTGCCAGTGAGATGATTGGCATTAACCCGGATGATTATGTGGAAATTACATCCTACAGCCATCATCCTTTTTATTCAAAGTTTATTCTGGAGATTGAATCAAACTGGAATAATAACTACTACCTGAACCTTCCGGTCAATGATTTTATCAATACAGTTGATTATGCTTTGTTGCACAATTATTCTGTAGGCTGGGATGGCGATATTTACGAAGGTTATAATGACGGTTTTGCTGTGTTGAATGACAGTATTAAAACCATTACTCAGCAAATGAGACAAACAGCTTTTGATAATTATACTACGAAAGATGTCCATAACATGCACATTATCGGCATAGCTGAGAACGGCAAGGGAGATAGATTCTATATTGTTAAGAATTCAAGCGATGCTAAAAATTGCGGCGGGTATTTATATATGTCCAAAGAATTCTTCCTGCTGAAGACAATATCGGTGATGGTAAATAAAAATGCTATTCCCAAAGAGATAAAGAACAAAATTGGTTCGATAATATAAAATCCACTGATTGTATTTTATTTTTTTTTACCACGCAGCTACCATCGACCGCCAAAGGATTGCTGACGGCGCTGCACTGAGTTTATCACGGAGTGACACGGGTGGGTTAAAATAGGTCATGTAATCGTGCAATCCTATAGTCGTGCAAGACCTGCAGGACCCTTCTTTCCCTTGTACCTTGCATCCTGTACCACTTTTATCTTTTATCTTTGTTATAATACCGAGAACTATGGACAATAAAACATTCTTCAGAGATAAGGTAATAGTCATCACCGGCGCCTCCAGCGGTATTGGAAGAGATGCAGCGCTTGCATTTTCGCAATTTGGTTCAAAAACAGTGCTGGTTTCAAGAAAGGAGGAGAAGCTTAATTATGTTAAAGATGAGATTCAGTCAAAGGGAGGCGAAGCCTTGGTAATTAAAGCCGATATCAGCTCCTTTGATGATACGCTGAAGATCGCCAGGGACACTATTCTGAAATGGGGCAGGGTTGATATACTAATTGCATGTGCCGGAAAATATGTTCAGGATATTACCGGTGAATTGGATATTCAATCATACCAGGACTCTATGGCGCTGAATTTCTTTGGTACTTTAAATGTAATAAAAAGTCTCCTCCCCGGGATGAAACAGCAGGGCCGTGGTCACATCGTCATTATAAACAGCCTGGATGCTAAAAAAGGCATCATTGGGGACGCTCCTTATGTTTCAGCGAAGGCAGCCCTGGATGGATTCGGAGATGTATTGCGCCAGGAGATGAAACCGTTTAACATCAATGTCACCTCCGTATATCCGGGACGTGTAGATACTCCGATGATTGAAAACTTAGAAGTACCGGTCATATCCCGAAAAATATCGCCGGGGAAAGTAGTCAATGCTATAATTAAAGGGATTAAAAGGAACAGGGCCACTGTAACAGTTCCCTCTTTGTTTTCCTTCGTTGGCATTCTTAATTATCTGATGCCCCGCTTCATGGACTGGTCCTACAAAGTTTTTAAACTTGAAGGGAAGCCAGTCAGCAAATCATAAAACTAATGTACTTTTTACTTTTATTCACTTTTGTTCCCGCCTTGCGGGATTTCGTAGCGGAGTTTATCCCGCAGAAAGCGGGGTTCCTCAGCTCCTCAACTTGTGACTTTTGTCTTTTGTCTTAATCTTTTTTATACTTTACTAAAAACCTAATCCAAATAAAATGAAAGCAATAGTCTACACCAGGTACGGTTCCCCGTCCAATCTGCACCTTACAGAGGTGGAAAAGCCTGTTCCCGGGGACAATCAAATATTGATAAAAGTTCATGCTGCATCTGTAAATTCATACGACTGGCGTCACCTGAGAGCTGACCCGTTTTTCATAAGGGTCATGGTTGGAGGGCTTTTTAAACCGAAGCACCGGATACTCGGAGCTGACGTAGCCGGTAAGGTTGAAGCAGTAGGCCGCAATGTAAATCAGTTTAAGCCTGGTGATGATGTTTTCGGAGAAGGAAGCTACGGAGGGTTTGCCGAATATGTATGTGTTGATGAAAACAGATTTATACTGAAGCCGGACAATCTGGCTTTTGATGAAGCAGCAGCTGTCCCCATGGCTGCCCTCACGGCTTTGCAGGGGCTCCACGATAAAGGGAAGATCCAGGCTAAACAAAAGGTTTTGATTAACGGAGCCTCCGGAGGTGTAGGCACTTTTGCAGTACAGATTGCCAGATCATTCGGAGCTGAGGTAACCGGCGTTTGCAGTACAGCTAAAATGGATCTTGTGAGATCATTGGGTGCTGACAATGTAGTTGATTACACTCAGGAAGATGTCACCATGAATAATCAGAAATATGACCTGATTCTTGATACTGCAGCTCACCGTTCGGTTTCAGACTATAAGCGAATATTAAACCCCGACGGAGTGTACGTCCTGGTTGGAGGTTCTATTTCCCGGATCTTCCAGCTCATGTTCAAATCGAAGACCGGAGTTAAGAATATAGGAACCATGGTAGCCAGTATAAACCAGAAGGATCTTCTATTCCTTGCAGAGCTTCTTAAGTCAGGCAAAATCAAGTCAATTATAGATAAACGTTTTCCGCTTGCCGACACCCCCAAAGCTCTTCAATACTTTGAAGAAGGCCATACGCGTGGCAAAATCGTCATAACGCATCAGTAGAAATCAATTTAAGACTACTTCAATGAGACTTTTGATTCTTCTTTTATTCCCGATCCTGGCCATAATCAATGAACCTCAGGATTCATTAAAAGCCGATCAGCAGCTCAAAAAATATAACCTGAAAAGCCATGAATCCCTTGTCAGATTCAAACATAAAAGCAAAGTCCCGGGATTAGCTTTTGCGATCTTTAACGGAAAAGAAACCATATTTTCCGAATGTATGGGTAACTCCACATACGGATTCAAAATCAATGATGAGACAATTTTCAGCATTCAGTCGATATCCAAAAATATTACTGCACTTGCGGTAATGAAAGCGGTGCAGGATAGTTTGCTGAACCTTGATACTCCGATTAATACATATTTGCCCTCTTTTACAGTTCACAGCTGCTTTGAAGATTCCCCTGAACAAAAAATTACCCTGAGAATGATATTGTCTCACAGGGCAGGTTTTACGCACGAAGCACCTGCAGGAAATAGTTATGATCTGACACCATGCGATATTCAGGATCATATAAACAGTATTTCCGATACCTGGCTGAAATTTCCCGCGGGGACCAATTATTCCTATTCAAACCTGGGTTATGATCTGGCTTCAGAAATAATATCGCGGAAGACCGGGATCAGCTTTAACGACTACCTTGAATTAAAAATATTTCAGCCTCTTTCCATGACTCATACCACTGCTGACGATAAGGTTGTAATGCTGAATAAAAACAGGACCGAAGGAAATATCGTTGCAGTAAAGAACGCACATTATTCTATTTCCCTGCAGGGATCCGGAGCTGTTTATACCAGTTTACAGGACATTATTAAATATACCCGGTTATTGATGAACTATGGAGAAACTTCCGATAGAACACTGATTGACAGGAAGTATCTTTACGAGATGTTCAGGATAAATCTCAACAACTATGGATTAGGAACCTACCTTGATAAAAGCGATGATATATTTTATGTTAATCATAACGGAGGCGGCGTCGGATATAGTGCCACCTTATTATGGTTCCCTGAATATAACCTTGGATCAGTAATTCTATGCAACAACCGATGCAGCACTTTTGATATCTGCTTATCGGTTATGAAAGAGTATATTAATACAATGGGATTGACAAAAAATGCAGGCGTTACAGCACTGTTTGAAGATCTTAACGGTTATTATTTTAAGAATAAAACCGCTATTGACGCCAGGAAGGTATTTACATTTAAGTGCGACACTATATTCAGACTGGAATGGGGCAGTTATATTGGTACATACATCCTGGAGACAAAAGGGATGGATCTTAAATGGTGGGCTAAGCTCGGTCGGTTTTTTGGGCTGGGATATGATAGAATTAAAATAATCAGAGAAGGCGATGAATTGATAATGACCGGCAGTCAGGGTAAGTGTACTCTGAAAGAATTCAAACCCGGATTATTTTTTACAGATGATAATGAAGCTCTTGATCTGAGAACAGATAAGCCGGCTTTCAGAAATATTCTGCTACGTAAAAAATAAAGACATACATCATGAAAACTCCACTAGTATTAATAGCACTTGTGTTTACGACCTTTTGTAACCTGGTTCTTTCGCAGAATTCAATTAAGAACAAACAGGAAGTTAAGATTCCGGATGGCCAATATTTTGGGCTTAAAACTCCGGGTATGACACCGGAAATATTTACACCGGAAATCCCACTCTTTAAGGAAGGGAAAGTTACTTTTATTTTTTTCGCTCCGGATGGAAAGACCTTTTACTTCCAAGCCGGTGATACTATCTATTACATGAAATTCTTGCGTGGACATTGGTATAAACCTGAGATTGCTGATTTTTTAGGAAAAGAGGGGAAAAAAGGTGTTCTGAATATATCACCAGATGGGAAATTATTATTGTTTAATAAAGACGGCGATATCATGGAATGCAAGAGGAATGGCGAAGGCTGGTCATCACCTGAAAAGCTTCCCGAACAGATAAGTTCAGATAAATATGAATGTGGCAGTTCTATGGCCATGGATCATTCAATATTCTATGCATCACAGCGGGAAGGCACAAAAGGGCATTGTGATATTTATTATTCAAATTTTAAAAACGGGAAATATGAAACACCGGTAAACATCGAAAAATTCAATACTCCGGGAAGTGAATGCGGGGTTATTGTATCGCCAAAGGAAGAGTTCATTATCTTCACCTCATACGGGAGGCCGGCGGGTTATGGCATAAACGATATGTATGTCAGTTTCCCGTTAAAAGATGGTTCGTGGTCAGAGTCTCAGAATATGGGGGCACAATTAAATACAGCCGGGTCGGAATGGCCATTATGTTTATCACCTGACGGGAAATATTTTTTCTTTATAAGATCTAATGTGTCTGATAAAAGTTCAGAAATATATTGGGTGGATAGTAAGGTCATTCGTCAATTTAAAAACAAAAATTAGTTTTTCAACGATATATTAGAAGTTGAAAATGATTAGCGCCCCTCCCGGGGCGTTTTTGTTTTATTTACGGATCAGTTTTTCAGGATTTTCGCGGATATATTTCCTGATCCTGTATAATTCGATTCTGGTGCGGATAATATGATCATAGTATCGTGGTTGCCACGCAAAATCGAATCCCCGGGTTTTGATGGTAATTGTGCATATCCGTTTAAATTGATTAATAATCGATCCGATCGAATTTGATTTCCAGAATGGATTTCGGGATT
>PMBC01000120.1 GCA_003152835.1 Bacteroidales bacterium
ACGGCGGATAAATTCGGAATGACAGTTCATTTGTAAAAAAAGAAGGAAAGGGAAGGCGATTCGCACAAGCGAATCGCCTTCCCTTTCCCTACTAATCTAAAAACAGTGTCATTCCGAGCGCTTCGAACACCGAAGCTTCAGAGGTGGTCAGCGAGGAATCTTCCTCTCTTTACCCTGTATCCCTTGCCACGCGTAACTAGCTAATCTATATTTTTGTACCCCTGTGCCTTAACGCCTTTGTACCACTGTACCTTTGTACCTTTAAATTTCTTCCTTCTTCTCTTCAAAAGGAATCGAATTCACCTCTGCAAAATCAACAACTTCATCCTTAATGGGGTTAATGATATCAGTGTTTGACAACCCGAACCTGAAAATGATCTTCTTCTTGTTTTTAAATCTGAAGAGGATACTAAGGGGGAATATTTCCACAGCATCAATATCGTGGGCATTAAGTTCTATTTTTGGCAGGAATGAGTTCTGTTTCAGGACTATCTTTTCAGGACCTGTTTCAATATATCTTTCCGTTTTACCCAGGCCTGCAAGTACCTGGTATACCCCAAAACATGAAAGAAATATAATTGTTATCCAGAGTGTGCTATCGCTCTTAATTGATTTGAGATTATGTATTACCCAGAAGATGGCTGTCGCGAAACAGATTATTCCGAACACAATCTGGATTATTTTCACTNNCAAGATAGATTAAAATTGAATTAATTATTATTTTTATAGATCATAAAAAATTAAATCTACCTGAAAATGAAAGAAGATTCAAAAAACATTACGCGCCGGACATTTATCGGAACTACCGGTGCGGTTGCTGCAGGTTTGACCATAATGCCAAGTTCAGTTATAAGCGGTCTTGGCAAGAGAGCTCCAAGCGACAAACTGAATATTGCAGTAGTCGGAATCGGAGGTATGGGTAATTCGAACCTTAAAGCGGTAAAAGGAACCGAAAATATCGTTGCCCTCTGCGATGTTGACTGGGGATATTCAAAAAAGGTTTTTGCTGAGAACCCTGATGCAAAAGCATACTGGGACTGGCGACTAATGTATGACGAAATGGGCAAATCGATCGATGCAGTTATTGTTGCAACTGCCGACCATTCCCATTGCATTGCTGCATCAAACGCTATGGCCATGGGTAAGCATGTGTATGTTCAGAAACCCCTGACGCACTCTGTTTACGAATCAAGGTTGCTGACAAAACTTGCTAAACAAAAAAAAGTAGCAACTCAGATGGGTAACCAGGGAGCTTCCGGTGAAGGTGTAAACCTGACGGTTGAATGGATCCAGAACGGCGAAATTGGAGAANNAAAGGTGAATGGGTTCCTGACACACTTAACTGGGACCTCTTCATTGGCCCGGCAAAAATGCGTCCTTATAATAGCGTGTATACGCCATGGAACTGGCGAGGCTGGTGGGATTTTGGAACAGGAGCTCTTGGTGATATGGCTTGCCATATTCTTCATCCTGTATTCAAAAGCCTCAAACTGCAATACCCGATAAAAGCACAGGGAAGTTCAACACTGCTGTTGACAGATTGCGCTCCAAACGCACAAATTGTTAAGCTTACATATCCTGAACGAATTGCTCCTAAAGGTGCAAAGATTAAATTTCCACAGGTTGAAGTTACCTGGTATGATGGTGGTCTGCAACCTCCTAAACCAGCTGGCTGGCCAGAAGGAAGAGATATGAATGATGGCGGTGGTGGNNTGTCAGGTCGTGTTCCTGTTGTTGCGAAAACCGAACGCAGAGTTGAAGGCGGCAAACATGAAATGGACTGGGTTCGCGCATGTAAAGAGAGTCCGGAAAGCAGAGTTCTTTCAAAATCAGATTTTTCTGAAGCAGGACCTTTTAACGAAATGGTTGTTATGGGTGTATTGGCTGTCAGGCTTCAGGGACTGAATAAAGAACTCGAATGGAACGGAGAAAAAATGGAATTCACAAATATCAGTGATACAGACAATGTCAGACTGACAATCTCGGATAATTTCACAATCATCGACGGAGATCCTAAATTCGATAGGCCAGACATTACATTGAATGCTAAAGAATTTGCTGCCGGAATGGTTAAACATACCTACCGTAAGGGCTGGACATTACCTGATATGCCTGTATAGTATTGAAATTTAAACATTTAAAATATATTGATATGAAATATGTAACTGTTTTATTTGCATGCCTGATCGTCATCGGGCTTGCAACATCCTGTAAAGTAAAGGAGAAGACTGCCAAATCAACCGATCAGGGCTGGGTTTCAATTTTTGACGGCAAAACCACAGCAGGGTGGAGAGGTTATGATAAACCGGCCTTTCCTGAAAAAGGATGGCAAGTCGTCGACGGAACTCTTCATTGCATAGGTTCTGGAGCAGGCGAGGCAGGAGGAAGCGGCGGTGACATCATCTATGATAAGAAGCTGAGCAATTTTGAGCTTTCGCTGGAGTGGAAAATCTCTGAAGGCGGAAATAGCGGGATATTCATTCTTGCCCAGGAAATACCGGATACACCTATCTACGAGTCATCTCCTGAGATGCAGATTCTCGATAACGACAGGCACCCGGATGCCAAGCTTGGCAAAAACGGTAACAGGATGGCAGGATCACTTTACGATCTGATACCGGCTGTTCCGCAGAATACAAAACCGGCCGGGCAATGGAACAAGATAGATATCATTTGTTACCAGGGAACGGTGGTTTATAATTCGAATGGTGTGAATGTGGTTGAATATCACCTCTGGACAGACGCCTGGAAAAAGATGGTCGCAGATTCCAAATTCAAGGATTGGCAGTGGTTTATTAATCCTGCAAAAGAAGGTTATATTGGATTACAGGATCATGGCAATGATGTATGGTTCCGTAATATCAAAATCAAGATAATGCAATAATATCCTTTTGTATTTTTGAAATAATTAATAAATGTAGAGCCAGGTCCCAGACCTGGCTCTACATGTTTTAGATATTTCCTTTCAACCCAATTTCCCCCGCAACATCCCGCATTCCCATGATACAATCAGTTATCAGGTCATCAAGGCTCACTCCAAGCATCGCGGCCCCTTTTTCAATCACGGACCTGTTGACACCGGCGGCAAATTTTTTATCGTTCCATTTCTTTTTTACTGATCTGGTCTCCATATCCAGAACGCTCCTTGAAGGTCTGACCAGCGCACTTGTTGCCACCAGCCCAGTAAGCTCATCTATTGCATATATTGTTTTCTCGAGCCGTGTAACAGGTTCAACATCAGTCGCGAGACCCCAGCCATGACTTAAAACCGCCCTGATATAATCTTCAGGCCACTCGTTCTCTTCAAGAATCTTTTTGGTCATTTTGCAATGCTGTTCAGGATACATCTCATAATCAAGATCATGGATGAGACCAATGATCCCCCATTTGTCCCCGTCCTCCCCTGATTTTGAGGCCATGTACTTCATAACACCCTCAACAGCAAGAGCATGTCTGTAAAGACTTTCCGATTTGTTGTATTTTCTGAAGAGCTCAAGGGCTGCATCCCGTGTTGGCAGATTTATCGGCATAATTTGAACTTTGAATTTAAAAATCCGATGATCAGTTATTTTATTTTAACTACCGGAATAGTCCGGGTCAAACCGGCAAACCTGATCCTGAGATAATATACAGAAGGTTCCATTTTCAGATCCCTGATCGTAATAATGTTCCTTCCCGTAATAAGTTCCTTCTCAAAATCAGTTATAAGCACCCCAAGCGTGCTGGTAAGTGTGAAATGTGCCGTGGATGCTGATTCTGAATTGATAATAACCTGCAACTCATCGGTAAAAGGGTTAGGACATACCGTCAGCGGTTCCAGAATATCGGTATGCACGATGTTTGTTCTCACTGTATCGTTAATGAGGTAATCATCATTGTTGTTAAAACTATAAGCAGCAATATTATAAATACCATACAGGGAGAGATCTGCTGGTGTCTTGAAGGTAACCGTAACTGTGTCAAAGGGCACAAGGCGCTGGTCAAAATACTGGCTGACAGGCAGAAGGTCGTTGATAGTGTATGCAAGATTAAATCCATTTATTGTATCGGGGGCGACATTCAGCAGTTTTATAATTACGGGTTCAGAACCCATGGTCTCTTTCTTGACAGGAGATACGATCCTTGCTGTAAGTATGTCTTTGGATATATATCTTACTGATCCTGACCCGGCAAAATCTATCATATCGATCATCGCCATGTCCGACCCCGATGAAACAGATCCGTCCTTAACATAAATCCATTCCATCTTGTTATATCCTGCAGGTACAAAAATAACGGCTTTTTCCCATGGAACTTCACCTGATTTCCTCATGACAATTACGTCATTAAGCTTAAAATAGAGATAATCATAACCAGATTCAGATGATACTTTATACCAGAATTTTATTGAGTCTGACGAATTATAATATGTCTTTATTGACAGCAAAGAAGACTGGTTGTGGGTTATTGACCCGGATTGAGCGGCAATCCTTCCGTCGTAAGGATCGATGGCACTGATTTTCCAGGGTTTAAGACTCATGTTAATCCACGGAAAAGCACGGAAGGTAGATGATTCAAATGACTCCTGGATCCGCCCAACCTTGAAGGAAAAATCCTTAATGACATTTATTGATCCGCAGTTAAGCTGGGTCGATACCTGAATGGTTGTCCCAATACTTAAATTATCTGAAAGCTTAACGGGTACCTTAATATCAGTAGAGGTTCCAGCTGCAAGATTGCCTGAATTTTTGGTGGGTTCAAGGAGAGTAATATCCTCCGAAGCGGAACTAATTGTAAATAACCCTGAAGAGCTGCTGGTGCCAAGGTTGCTTACATTAAAAATAAGATTCACAGTTTCGCCCGGATCAGGAATGTAATTGCCGTTCCCTGTCAGCGAATCATCCAGAAAAAATCCTGTAATATCGAGGTTGGGGGCGTGTGTACAGATATCGATCTTATAACTTTTTTCTTCATGGCCATCCTTTAAAATCAGATCAATAGTGATCAATCCAAGGTCAGGCACATTCCCTGAGATTATAAGAGGAAATGAGTTGTTAAGGACAGTTTCTCCTCCTCCAGACAGGGTGCCAATCATAACTGAATCGTTCAGGATCGATACCCATGGCGAAGCAGATGATATTTTTGCATAAAGGCCGCTTGCTGTAATTGTCCCCGCATTCGAAACAGTCAGGTTAAGCATCACACTTTCACCATAGTCGGCTAAGCCGTTATTATTGCCTGATACGTCAGTAATGCCGTAACTTTTAAGGTTTATAAATTCCTTATGGTTATCGGAAAAATAGATTGTTTTGATAAGAGGTTTCCTGTTCTGACCGGTAATGACCATGAGGCATGAATCATTTGATAATCCTGGAAGGTCAAGGGTTACAGATCCTGAAGCGCTTGCAAAGGATGCATCATATAATGTATCGAAATGCGAAATGGCAATGTATGAAAACGGCTCAGAATTAAGTGAATATCTGGTGAGGTTGTTTGGCAGGGTGTCCGGAAGTACAA
>PMBC01000021.1 GCA_003152835.1 Bacteroidales bacterium
GGAGCTCAGGAAAAGAAAAACCATCAAATAACTCCTGTTAAAAGGAGTCTCCTGATAACCTGCCGTCCGTTTTATTTAGAAAATGCATTTTGGTTATATGTCTGATAGTCAGGCTATAACAAAATTAAGGAATTCGACATCTAAATATTTAGCAAATGCCAGATTCACAATGCTATGCATGGCAGTTATTCGTTTTTAGCTCTGCAGGGATCTTTAAAATACAAACAGGAGCAGGGGACTGAAAAGCTTCATTTTTTTATTCAGGAGCTAAGGTGGTTTATAAATATTTTTAAGTTAAACATTCGAAAGTATTAATACTTTAAAGTATATGCTTCGTTATGAAATTAACAATTAAAAAAAACACATCATCGTCTGATTTTTCGACACTATTAAAAAAACACACCTTATATTTTGTTTATTTAAAAAAACCGGTAACTTTGGCAAGTTAACTTAAAACCTAAAACTAATTCGTATGAAGAAACTATTTCTGCTGATTTGTTTGTTTGTGTTTGCAGGAGCAAGCCTGCTGGCGCAGACAAAAGTCATTACAGGTACGGTTACCTCAGCTGTTGCAGGGGAAGGATCACTTCCCGGGGTGACTGTTCAGGTTAAGGGTACCACTGTTGGTGCCATTACAGATTTAAATGGAAATTACTCAGTTTCTGCACCCGCTACAGCAACTACAATGGTTTTCTCCTATGTTGGGATGAAACTCCAGGAGGTTCAGATTGCCGGCAGGTCCGTAGTTAATTGCGTAATGGAAGCTGAACAGCAAGTGCTGAATGAAGTTGTTGTAACTGCATTCGGTATCAAAAGAGAGGCAAAGTCACTTGGTGTTGCTACTGCAACAGTAAGTGACCAGCAGCTTACCCAGGGTGGAGCTACCAACGCTGTAAACGGCCTGACCGCTAAAGTATCAGGCTTGCAGATTAATACGGTAAACAACGGTGTTAACCCTGATACCAGGATCACCCTTAGAGGGAACCGCCACTTGCTTGCAAGCAACCAGGCTCTTATCGTACTCGATGGTGTTCCGGTCAGCGCAGACTACCTGAACTCATTGAACCCAAATGACATCGGAAGCATCAACGTTCTTAAGGGAGCCAGTGCTTCTGCTCTTTATGGCAACGACGCTTCAAACGGTGTTCTCGTTGTTACAACAAAAAGAGGCGGTGGCAATGTTGCTACTGTTAAAATAAGCAACATTACTACATTTGAATCTGTGTCATACATGCCTAAGCTTCAGGAGCGTTTTGGCTCAGGATCAGGCGAGGATACGGCAAATGCTCTTTCTCAGTATACTTTCTGGATCGGACCCAACCGTAATACAGACCCCTATACTTCATATGAAAACCAGAGCTACGGCCCTGAATTCAATGGTGCTGAAGTTATATTAGGCGGTGTTCTTGCTGATGGTTCATACCAGATGAATAAATACAGTGCAGTAAAGGATCAGAAAAGGAAATTCTTCGATACCGGCGTAACGATGCAGAATGACGTTTCATATTCTGTTGGCGACGATAAAAACAGCTTCTATCTTTCACTGCAGGACGTAAAAACCACAGGAACCATACCTGGTGATAAAAACAGGAGAACCGGCATCAGGGTTGCAGGTTCAAGAAGCTCGGGGATATTCCATGCTGATTTTTCAATGGGTTTTACACAGACAAATACAAATACTTCAGGTACGGAACCATTCCAGCAGAGGCCTGTTTACTGGAACCTGCTAAACACACCTGCAGAGATTGATGTTACGGCTTACAAAGATGTTGACAACAATAAATTTGCAAACCATAACGGCTATTTCAATGCCTATTATCCCAACCCTTACTGGCAGCTGAAATATTCAAGGTATAATACTAAAGTAAATAACCTACTTGCTTCTACCTTGATATCACTTAAACCGACTACATGGCTGGAAGTATCTTACCGCGGTGGTTTAACATACAGAACTAATAACTCGACCTATTTCCGTGATGGTCTGGAATATAATACTTACATGGTTACTGACCCATGGCAGGCTGGACATAATGCTACAGGTTCGCCTTTTGCAGGAGTTGCCTGGGATTATTCCTGGGATAGAATGGTCCTTACCGGTGACTTACTTATCCAGGCAAACAATAAATTCGGTGATTTTACCAGCAAGCTTATCCTTGGTAATTCAATTTATTCCAACCATTACCATTATTTATATTTAGGTAACAACTCTATTGTGATCCCTCTGCTTTATAATGTCAGCAACCGTCTTGGTGAAGTCGGCATCGGTCAATATGAAGAAAACCGTAATTCAATTGGTATATTTGCTGACTATACTCTCGGTTTCAGGGATTTTGTCTTCCTTCATGGATCTGTTCGTAACGACTGGGATTCAAGGCTAACGGCAGCAAACCGTTCAATTTTATATCCGGGTGTTGATGCCAGCCTTGTTCTTACCGATGCAATCCAGTCGCTGAAGAATAACCCGGTATTGAGCTTCCTGAAGGTCAGGGGAGGCTGGTCACAGACTGGTCAGATCTCACTCAGCAACTTTTATGCCACTCTGCCTTCATTCGCTGCAGCAGGAGGATTCCCATTCGATGTACCCGGCTATTCACTCAGCACATCATTGAGCAACCCGAACCTGAAGCCTGAATTAACAACAGAAATTGAAGGAGGTTTCGAGGCAAGCTTCATGAAGAATAAGTTCCATCTTACCTTCAACGCATATAAGTCAAATACAAAAAACCAGACTATTCCTGCAACTCTACCTTTTTCAACCGGTTATGGAAGCGCATATATCAATGCCGGTGAACTTATGACGAAAGGAATTGAAGTCGACCTGAACATAACCCCGGTTGTAAGTGCTGGTAATTTTGACTGGAACCTCACATTCAGCTACTCATACAATACAAGCAAGGTTCTTTCACTCCTCAAAGACTTGCCCGAGCTCGGAATTGGTGACGTTTCGTATGCAATTGTAGGAGAACAGTACCCGGCAATGAAGGTTACAGATGTCCAGAGAGATACACTTGGACGAATAATCATCGACCCGATTACAGGTTATCCTAAGAAAGATCCGGCTCTCCACCTTATAGGTCATGGTAACCCGAACCATATACTTGGTATTACCAGTACCATGCATTTTAAAGGCTTCACTCTGAATGCAGTTGCTGATTATCGTTCAGGCAACGTAATCGACAACGCTATTGGTGGTGCCCTTGATTTCACGGGTACTTCATGGCACTCAGCACAGAACGGCCGTCAGAACTTCGTTATACCGAATTCTGTTTATCAGTCAGGAACTGATGCAAAAGGGAAACCGATTTACACTGAAAACACAAATATCATCACAAGGAACGCTTCACGTTTGTTCTGGGTTTCATCAGATTATGCTGCAGTTGCCAGACCATTCGTTACCAGCGCTGCATTCTGGAAGCTAAGAGAAGTATCTCTTACATATAATGTTCCGGTTGAAAGAATTTTCGGAGGTAAAATCAAGGATGCACAGATCGGAGTCCTTGGAAGGAACCTGTTAATGCTTCGTCCGGTTACCAATACCTGGACCGACCCTGAATTCAACGCTCAGTCAGGAGACAGCAATGATCTGGGGTATACCACAGAATACCAGACACCACCTACAAGAGTATACGGGTTTACTGTTAAACTTACTTTCTAAGCAGAAAAAAAATAAGATATGAAGAAACTATTTATATTATTAACTGTATTGCTGGTTGTGGGAGTCTCCTGCAAGGATTTTCTTACGGTTGACGAGAAAAACCCCAACGCAGCATCATCTGTTCCTGCCTACCTGATTTTACCGGCGGCATTGAATTTGACAGCTTATGACGTGAATCAAAACGATAACTGGAACTTTATTTCTTTCTGGTACGGTTTGATGTCATGCAGCGGAGGTTATTCGCAGCCAGCTGCCCTTACTCAGTATAAACTTATTAATGGTTCATATCAGGGTAACTGGAGTTGGGCTTACCTTAACCTTCAGAATTATGATTACATCATTAAAAATGCAACTGGTGCCGTAAATAATCCTTACAGGGCTATTGCTAAGATAATGAAGGCTTATATATATCAATACCTTGTTGATTCATATGGAAATATTCCTTATACCGAAGCACTTCAGACTGATGCCGGTATTCTGAAACCAAAGTTTGATAACCAGAAAACAATATACGAAGACCTGGTTGTCCAGCTCGATTCAGCAATGAAGCTTATTGATACAGCTCCTTCAAACGTTGCTGAAGTTGGCGATTATGATATCGTTTACCATGGCGACATGAGCCTCTGGTGGAAATTTGCCAATACCCTTAAGCTAAGGATGCTCATCAACCAGTCAGATATGACCGGAAGATCATCTTATATTACAGGAGCTCTTGCCACAACACCTCACACTACAGCTGATTATATCGGAGTAGCTGAAGGCGCATGGAATAACCCGGGCTACTCACAGTCGGCAGGCAAGATGAACCCATTCTGGGAAAATTTCTACAAACAGGATGGTTCAAACCAGGCTGATGGTCTTGGCTACTATGTGGCAGGACAGGATGCATGTGATTTCCTTATCACCACAAACGACCCGCGTAAACTAAGGTTTTTCCAGGCTTATACCGGAACATCGATTCAGGGTAACTATTTTGGAGCACTGGTTCTTAATCTTCCTTCAGTGACTTCAAAACTTGGCCCGGGCATGCTTCAGGCTTTCAACCAGGCTGCTCCTTTGATGACTGATGTTGAAAGTCTTTTCCTCCAGGCAGAAGCTGTTGCGAGAGGATTTGTAACAGGTAATGACAGTAACCTTTATAAGGCAGCTGTAACCCAATCTATTATTTATGAAGGCAAAAAAGCTTCATCGGATCTATCAACCTATGTTCCGCTAACTGCAGCGAATGCTGCTACATACCTTAAACAGCCGATTGCCAATGTTCATTATGATGCAAGCTCTCCGGTGGCAATTAAGGTTAAGCAAATCATAACTCAGAAATGGATTGCTGCGAATGGTCTGCCAGTCTATTCAGTCTGGACTGACTACAGAAGGACAGGTTATCCTAACTTCCTGCATTTCAGCCAGGATGCTGCAAGGCAGAGTGATACTCCGCCGGTTCGTTTGCTTTATCCGCAATCAGAAATAAATGTAAACAATGATAATGTTCTTTTACAGGGAACTATCAACGTTTTTACATCAAAGATTTTCTGGCAGAACCGCTAATTAAGGGAGCGCCATTAACTAAAAATTAAACTTACGAATATGAAAAATAAAACATTCATGATTATATCCTTTCTGGCAGCGACCTTTATATTAAGCTCCTGCCTGAAAGATAAGGTTGGAGAGGACTGGACATCATCTCTCAAGGGAAAGATGTATGCCGAAGTCTGGAATGGAGGTTTTGCAGCTCTGGCCCTCCAGCCTGTTCCCGATTCAATCACATATAAATTTATGGTGAATATCGCCTCAGACGAACTTCCATCCGAAGACATTACTCTGACCATGGGAATTGATACAGGTGTCATCAGAAGGTATAATAAAATAAAAGGCACCGCCTATAAGCAGTTTCCCTATATTGACATCGTGAACAAGACAGTTGTAATTAAGAAGGGTACGCGAAATGCTTATGTACATGTAAAAGTTTGGCATGCCGACCTCCTGAATGCCTGCGATAACTTTATTGCACCTGTAGCTATAAAAACTGCCACAGGCGGCGTGATTGTCTCTGACCCTCTCAACTCAGGTGCAAGNNCGTATACGTCCGGGTAATGCAACTGAGGCGCTGGCAGCAGGTACCCAGGAAGTCTTTTCCACGGTTGATTGCAAGACTGTAATTAAAAACGGTTTTGGAAACTACGGGACTTTTAATATTCTGATTGAGATAACTGCAAATACTATGGTAGTTGGTGGTGTGACTTGTCTTAAGGTTAATGCCATGCCTGTCGATGCTAATGGCGCTCCTCAGGGTGGTATGTGGGCTACCTGGACAGGCGATCCGGCAACACCTCCGGCTCCTCCGGCAAATCCTACGGATATTAATTACTATAATCCTGTTACAAAGCAGTTTGTATTGAATTGTTGGTACACCAGCGCTGCAGGCAACCGTATAATGTACGAAGTCCATACAAGAGTGTAAAATTATTTTAATTCTTTCTGTCAGGAAGATTTAAGCAACAATCATTGCCTGAATCTCCTGGCATGTAAGAGTTAAAGATTTAAACAGATAAAAAAACTGAATATGAAAAGAAAATTAATATTTTTTGTAATGCTTATAGCTTTTGCAGGCTTAGCTACATTACAAAGTTGCTACAAGGACGGTACAATACTTGCTATTCATAATACATTTACTGATCCTGCTCTTGTTGCTCCTGTTAATGCATCAACCTTGCATATTACCGGAACAACGGTTGACCTGAAATGGACCTCGACAAACGCCGACGGCGATCCTGTTAAAGCTGATGTATATTTCAGTAATTCAAGTGATCCGGATCTTTATAAGGCAAACCATAATGCGTTAACCCTTACCGTTCCTGTTGTGCTTGGCCAGACTTACCATTGGTATGTTGTGATGAAAGATAAAAATGGCATTCCGACCACAAGCGCAACATGGAGTTTTACAGTCTTCGAACCTATCGGGATCTTTGTAGGCGCCTATACAGTTGATGAACCTGCAGAAGGCTGGACTTATCCTGTACATTTCACTAAGTTTAGCGATAATGTACTGAAAATTGATAAGTACTGGGCATCATGGCCTGGATATTTCACTCTTGATTTTACTGCGAATACATATTCCATGCCGCTTACTGATTTTGGTGGTGGGTATTGGGGTATAGAGTCAGGGACCATTAATCAAACAACAGGTAAATTGACTGGTACTTATACTATTTATAATCCTACTATTACAACTGTTAATGAAACTGGAACTCACACCTATACCAAGAATTAAACAACTGGAATTAGTATAATAAAAAAAGAGGCAATCTTCTGAATTGCCTCTTTTTTTATGTTTGTTTTCGAAGAGATCTATTCTATTTTC
>PMBC01000204.1 GCA_003152835.1 Bacteroidales bacterium
AACCTGGTTGTCATGCTGTTTTTCCAGTTCATATCGATATTGATGAGCGGGCTGAACTGCTCGCTTATCGTTACTGTGTTTATCTCGTACTGCTGGATGAAATTGTTCTGAAGATCCCTGATACTGGTAAATCCGTTCGCATCACTAAGATAATCCAGGTTGGTAGTATAGTTACCTATCTGGTACGTGCTTCTGTACTGATGTGATAAATTTATTGATCTGAAAATCTGCTGTATAAAATCAAATTTTGAGAGGCCGTCAAAGGTAATTCTCCAGTTAGGCATCATCCTCATTGCCGAGGGGAAGGTTTCAAGTGTTACTTTATAAGGATCACTCTTTGTATAGGCAGCAATAAATGCCGGCACCATGACCTCTCTTGAGGTTTGCCCGTAACCATTTTTGTATGGCCCCGGAATTGGATTACCGGTAACAGGATCAATATCCGGGTTATAGCCCGGTTCAGTACCGGACCTCTGTTCTGCCCTTCGTCCTGATATTATTACAAGGTCTCTTTTAAACGCCTCAAAAGTGGGAGATATATAATTATTCTTTTTTGAGATCTTTTCAAATGCAGTTCCCCATGAAATAACTGATATTGAAAATGATCCGTTTACAACTCTGTTTCGGGTGCTGTCAGGGAAGTTGCCGTTTACATCGGCAATATAATACGCACTGGTATTTTCAATGAATCGCCTGTCGGCATTCAGATCTATCTTCATTCCCGGGAATGGTTCAATCATGCTGCGAAACGATATATCCCTCCTTCTGCTCGATACTGCAGGAGTGTTCAGCAGGGTATCCTTCGAGAGCCACCCGTTAGTCATTGCCCTGTCAAAGAATTTCGGATCATTAAACCCAAGGATGAAAGGCCAGCCCGGAGCCATTACATTATTATAATCCGACATTCCGAGGTATTGTGTTCCCGGTATATAACCGGGAAGAAAAAGCCCGTCAGAGTTTGTAACAGTCAATGAGACAGATCTTATTCCCATCATTGCCCTCACAAGGTACTCTCCTGTAAGAAGAATGGGATTTTGTTTCATCTGCACTTTCCCCTCGACGATGACCTGTGCTCCGTCGGCACTCTCAGTGGCCGTGAAATTGACACGATTATCATTTACGATATCAACTTTACCTTTCAGCTCTTCACCGTTTTTCTTCAAAACCCGCACCTTGACATCCTTTGTCCTGAGATTATGTATTATCCCTCTTGCAGTGTTAGGCCTGAAGCTCTGATTGGCCTTTGTGAATGTGACTGTCTTGAACTGGGATTTTAACCGCTGCATGGATTCCGGCCTGGTGTCATTCTCTATCTTCTTCAGGAACTTTGATTTAGTATATATGGCCGCGAGGTTCCCCATTGCAGTTAAGGAGAGTTCATTATGGTTCTTAATGGAATTGCCGATATGTATATTCAGGCTGTCGGGGTAGACAGGCCCTGCCAGCCAGGTATAATCTGATCCGTACCTCAGGTTGGAGTTGAGCCAGGAGAGAAGGGGAAGCTTGTTGACAGGAAGTGTATAAGTTACATTTATTACGTGGTTATATGAAGTTGTCCTTCCAAAGTTCTTCAGGTTTGTCAGAACTGAATCGCGCCAGATCTGGTACTCGCTGGCATATCTTTTCTTATCCACACCTCCTTCCGGTTCGTCAATCCTGGCCAGGTTGGTAGCAGTAAAGTCAATTTTCAGCTGCCGCGTGAGATCATATTTGAAATCATATATCCTGCTCCATTCAAAGTCTTTCCTGAAAGTCGGGGTGATCTTGAGATATGGGTTATCAATATTCCTGGTTTTTATCTCATTATAGAAACGGCTCAGGTCTGTTCTGAATGAGAGACTCTTGGGAAATACATAAAAATTAAAATCCTTGATAATCCTGAATACCTTGCCATTAAGAAAGCTGACATTTTTGAAAGGCATGACATTGGCGGGCTGTGCCTGGAAATCATAGTTGAGTCCTCCCCTGTAATTCTTCTCAAGGTCAATTTCTGTTTTGGTATTGCTGCTGTAAATCTCATTATAAGTGTAATTGGCGCTTATATTGGCTATATCCCAGGCATGCGGCTTCTTTCCCCTTTTTCCGATTCCGGCGTTGCTTACGGTAATCGTTTTCCGCCGGGCATAATCCTCGGTAAGAGACTTGAGTGAGTCTCTTGCAGCCTTGTTCTTCGCTGCAGCCTCAGCATCTGAAAGCAAAATGTCAGGATCGAGCGGGTTATACTGCGGTTTGATCCTTGTTTCGGAGTAACCCACATAAACAGGAAGCCTGACCTGAACTTTCTCCGGGAAAAATTTTCCGAGTTCGATAGTTGAAGAGAGGTCGTACTTTGAAATATCCTCCCTGCTCCTTTCATTTACCTTACTGTCAATCGTCCCCCACCCGGGAGTGCTTTTCTGACCTACCATATCAACAGTTCCAAGATCGGCAAGCCGGGCTTGAAGATGAGCATTGGCTGCCCATCCGCCGTCTTCAATGAAATCGCTGAGACGCAATTCATTGACCCATACCTCGCCACATTTTGTGTAACCATCATCTGTTGACGGATTCCGTGTCTTGATCGGGTTCCTTACTCCAATCATAAATACCTTTACGTTGCTCATATTAGGATTTCCCGAGACAGATATCCTGTGACCGTTCTTTACATAGACAAATACATCAGAAAGGCTGAGGGAAGACCCTGTTTCCTGCATCTGCCTGTTGCGTTCCTTCTTTGCATCCTGCAATTCCGAGAGGTCAATGTTGAAGCTGTTTTCTGCTGGCCAGACTAAAGCTCTGGATGCGTCATCCTTATTACTGTAGTGACCTGGATCTGTAAGCTTTAGAGGTATTTCATATTCATAGAAATTGCTCCTGTAATCAGAACCTATCCTTATGAAAGCGGTCAGTTCATTATCATGGAGAATATGGCCGGGGATGGCTTCAGCGTGAACCTCCATCCTGAGGCGGCGGTATTGTCTTATATCGAGGCTTACGTTCCTGAATGCAGCACGGGCATCGCCGTCTTCCAGGTCCTGTACTTTAAGTACCATCGACTGCTCATTGAGCTGCCTCAGCTGAGGGTTAGTTGGATCCGTCACCCTGTCGAAACCGGGAGGCAAAACATAATTTACCGGCACTTTCCCCGAGTTCTCCTCGATGCTCACCGAGCTTATCTCGAAGGTGCCGTCGGTAGGTTCCGGGACACTAACTCTTTCGCCGCCCTCCATAAAGGAAAGGTTGTATTTCCGCCATTCTGCCCT
>PMBC01000085.1 GCA_003152835.1 Bacteroidales bacterium
GCCAAACTGAGAACAGAAATGGTGACGATTTAGAAGATCGTGCAACTAAGCCACGAATGTGGCGAAATATGAATAACCCCCGGTGAAACCGGGGGAATATCACTACCTCATAATATCAAGCCCTGAAGGGGCTTAATATAGTTTTAATAGTTGGGAGAAAGAGTTCAGTTATACCTATAATTAATATGGCGCTCTTTCAGAGCACGCCATGATAGTGGGGCTTCTACCCCCGGTTGCACCGGGGGTTATTCATATATGGCTCTTTCAGAGCCGAGAAAGAGGTTTCTCTGCAAAGCTGAAGCCCTCCAAGTTGAGTCATTACGCCGTTGCACAGTTGCACTTTTGCACCATTATTCAATCTTTTTCCCTAACTTAGTTATGTTATTTAATCTCCAACAACCTATGAAAGCTGTAAGACTAATCCTTCCGTTACTGGTAATTCTTTTAATAACATCCTGCAGATCAAAGGAAAAGAAGATCCCGTCACAGATCTTAAAAAAAGAACCGGTGACTACGCCGGTAATACTGCCCCTCGATAAGGGATTCAGCGAATATATCTCAGGATATACTTCGGGTGTCGTTCCCGCCAACTCGGCCATCGAGATCAGGTTCACTCCTGAATTCGCTGCAAAAGCTAAGAAGGAAACTCCTTCCGGACTCTTCACCTTCGAACCCTCAATAAAAGGAAAAACAGAATGGAAGGATGAGACGACGCTTGTCTTCACGCCATCCAGGCTTCTTGACGCCGGGAAAAGTTTTACCGGTGAGCTCGATCTCTCAAAGCTTGGTGAGGTGAAAGAACGGCTCTCCTTATTCCCCATCAGGATACAAACCCTCAAAAAAGATTTCAGCGTCACAACCGGTACAATTGAGTGTCCTACGTCTCAGGCAGATACATACATCCTCAACGGGCAGATCACTGCATCGGATGTGATAAGCGACAATGAAGCTGAATCATACCTTGAGGCAAAGCTCGGAAAGAAAAATCTTGACATAAAATGGGACCATTCTGAAAACCTGGTCCATAAATTCAGCGTAACGGGAATAACGCGCTCCGACAAACCGCAGGATCTGACTCTTTCGTGGGACGGCTCCTCAGCCGGGGTGAAGCAGAAGGGATCGACCATGATCAGCATCCCGAAAGCAGGCGAGTTTCTCGTTCTGGGAGTGAAAACTGAACCGGGAGCAGGACAGAAAATAAATATAATCTTCTCTGATCCCGTTGACGCGTCAAAAAATCTCGACGGGCTTATCTTCCTGTCAAATGCTATTTCAACATCTTCATCGGTGAATTCAAATATCGTCACTCTTGTTCCGGTCAACCCTCTTAACGGTATCGTGACTCTCAACGTGGAATCATCGGTATTGAACACCAGGGGAGTGGAGCTTAAATCTGAATTCACAGAAAGCCTTGATTTTACAGGAGTCAGCCCGGGCATAAAGCTTGTCGGCAAGGGCGAGATCCTTCCTTCATCTAAAAACCTTATCTTCCCCTTTATGGCAGCCAACCTGAAAGCTGTCGACCTGAAAATAACAAAGATCTATGAGAATAACCTCCCTTATTTCCTCCAGGAAAACGACCTTGGCTCCGATTATGGAATAAAACGGTTCGGCAAGCCGGTCTTCTCAGGAAGGGTTGATCTCAACTCCGGAGCCGTAAACGGCCCCGGCTCATGGAATCTTTATACCATAGATCTTGCCGATTATATCGATGTCGAACCCGGCATACTTTATAAGGTTCAGCTCAGCATGAGAAAATCATATTCGCTTATTACTTCGTGTTCTCTCACCGAGGAGGAAAAAAGATATGAGGAACGCCTCGACCAGACACAGGAAGAATCTAACGATACATGGAGCGACGGAGAGAATTATTATGACAATGAGGATGAGAGTATCTATTACTCATTCGGGTTTGAATGGAACGACCGCGATGATCCCTGCAAGGAGGCATACTATAGTCCCGACAAGGCACTGTCGAGAAATATTCTGGCGTCCAACCTCGGTCTTATTGCTAAGATGGGTGAGGATAATCAGCTTCATGTTATGGTGAATGACCTCCTGACTGCGCTACCTGTAAATGAAGTGTCGCTCGATATCTTTGATTTTCAGATGCAGCCTATCGTCTCGGGAAATACAAATCCCGAAGGCTCCGCCACTCTATTCTGCGGCAGGAAGCCTTTCCTTATAATAGCTAAGAAAGACAAAGACCGCAGTTACCTGAAGATAAATGACGGCTCTTCCCTTTCCCTCAGCTCATTTGATGTATCAGGGAACAAACCCGAAAACGGGATCAAGGGATTCGTCTACGGAGAGAGAGATGTATGGCGTCCGGGCGATTCCATATATCTCGCAATTTTCATCAAGGACATGAAGAGTGACCTTCCGCCTGATCACCCGGTCCAGTTTGAGTTCATAAACCCCTCAGAGCAGAGGATCGACAACCAGGTGCAGAAGCTTAACGGGAGCAGCCTTCTTGTTTTCACGACAAAAACCTCTGCCGATGCGGTTACCGGCAACTACCGTGCTCAGTTCAAGGTAGGCGGGGCAACATTCACCAAACGGGTAAGGATCGAGACCATCAAACCCAACCGCCTGAAAATAAACCTTTCTTTCCCAACCGACATTCTCGGCGGATCGGATCGCACTTCAACAGGATCACTTAATGTTAAATGGCTCAACGGTGCCGTGGCAAAGAACCTTAAATCGTCCGTCGAGTATATCCTGAAACATACAAAAACGGTATTTGATAAATACGGCCAGTATGATTTTGACGACCCGGTAACCAAATTCAGCTCCGAAACTGCCAGCACATTTGATGGCACCATCGACGAGAATGGAAAAGCAACATTCCGCTTCTCTCCCGGTGACAACATTAACGCACCGGGAATGCTCACTGCCGTCTTCACTGCAAAGGTTCAGGAACAGGGCGGTGATGAGAGCATCAGCCAGGCATCATATAAATATGCCCCATATCATGTTTTTGCCGGAATTAACTTCCCCGGATTAAAAGGCAAGAGCCGCATGCTCTTCACCGATGTTAATAACGAAGTGAAGGTAGTAACGGTTGATGAAAACGGAAAAACAGTGAGGTCTGAGGCCGAAATGACTATATACAGGCTGACATACAGGTGGTGGTGGGAGTCGGATAATGAAGATCTTGCAGATTACGTTTCAAACGAGATATCCAAGCCTGTCTTTAAACAGAAGATAACAACCTCCGGCGGAGAAGGAACCTTCACCTTCAATATAGCCAAAAACGACTGGGGACGCTATCTCATAAAAGTCACCACCCCGGGCGGTCACTCCACCGGCAGGATAGTGCTTGTAGACTGGCCCTGGGAATACGGTATGAAAGGCAATGTCGAAGGAGCAACTCTCCTTTCAATAAGCACCGACAAGGAGAAATATAACCCCGGCGATGAGATAAAGCTTACCTTCCCATCACCTGAAAACGCCAGGGCAATTATCACCATCGAAAATGCCACCGGCGTTATTGATGAGATGAGGGTTCCAACTCAAAAGGCGAATACTGTTGTAACGCTGAAGGCTACACCGGAAATGGCGCCCAACGTATATGCATATGTTTCGGTGATACAGCCCCACAGTCAAACGATAAATGACATGCCAATACGGCTCTACGGTGTCATTCCCGTGATGGTTGAAGATCCGGGCTCTCGTCTCTCGCCACAAATGGATGTCGCCGATGAAATAAGATCGCAGAAGCCGTTTGAAATTAAGGTTAGCGAAGCGAATAAAAAGGCAATGACTTATACGGTTGCCGTGGTCGATGAGGGATTGCTCGACATTACCGGCTTCAGAACTCCTGATCCCTGGTCATATTTCTATGGCCGCGAGGCTCTTGGTGTCCGTACATGGGATCTTTATGATAATGTCCTCGGGGCATTCGGGGGAACTCTCGACAGAATGTTTGCAGTCGGGGGCGATGAAACAGTTGTCGACAAGTCGGCCAACAAGGCACAAAGGTTTGTCCCGGTAGTAAAATTCCTCGGTCCCTTCACTCTTGGCGCCGGAAAAACAAATACACATAAGATCACTCTTCCGCAATATACCGGCTCTGTAAGGGCGATGGTAATTGCCGGCAATGAGCGCGCTTTCGGCACTGCCGAGAAATCTGTGCTCGTAAAGGATCCTCTCATGGTTCTGGTCACTGCGCCAAGGGTTATCAGTCCTGGTGAAAAGGCTGCCCTTCCTGTTACCATCTTCATCCAGAAAGAGAATATAACCGATATTACTTTGAAGGCAGAAGGGAACGAGCTTATAAAGTTTGAGGAAGGAACAAAAAGCATAACCGCTTCAGGGATTGGCGAGAAAGATGCCGAATTCACCTTCACCACGGGAAACAAAATGGGAAAGGGCAAGATCAAAGTGACTGCAGAAGGCGGAGGAGAGAAGGCTGTTTATGAACTGGAGATAGATGTAAGAAGTCCTAATCCTCCGGAGACGAGGGCCGAGGTTAAGCTTCTGAAGCCCGGCGAAAAATGGGAAGCTGGCTTCAACCCGTTCGGCCTCGAAGGAACAAATTCAGCTAGCCTGGAGGTGTCGGCGCTGCCATCGGTAAACCTTGGCAAGCGTATTGATTACCTGCTTGAATATCCACATGGATGTTCCGAACAGATAACTTCCTGTGCATTTCCTCAGCTATGGCTTAAAGATCTTTCAGATAATAACGCGGAAATTGCAAATACATCTTCGTTAAACGTAAAAGCTGCAATCACGAAGCTTCTTTCAAGGCAGATGGTTAACGGTGGTATCGCCCTCTGGCCAGGGTCAATGGATCCAGACAGCTGGGTAACTTCCTATGCCGGACATTTCGTGCTTGAAGCTGAAAGGCTCGGTTATAGTGTCCCATCCGGATTCAAACAGAAATGG
>PMBC01000042.1 GCA_003152835.1 Bacteroidales bacterium
ATGCCTCAGACACGTGAACATATCCTTCTTGCACATCAGGTTAACGTTCCCAAAGTGCTTGTGTTTATGAACAAAGTAGATCTGGTTGATGACGCTGAACTTCTTGACCTGGTTGAAATGGAAGTACGTGATCTTCTCAATTTCTATGAATTTGACGGCGACAATGCTCCTGTGATCCGCGGCTCAGCACTTGGTGCAATGCACGGTGAACCGAAGTGGGAAGAAAAAGTTATGGAACTGATGGATGCAGTTGATACTTATATCCCGATTCCTAAACGCGAAAATGAGAAACCATTTCTTATGCCGGTTGAAGACGTATTCTCAATCACAGGTCGTGGTACAGTTGCTACAGGCCGTATTGAAACAGGAGTTGTACTTACTGGCGACGAACTTGAAATGATAGGCCTTGCTGCTGAAAAACGCAAAACAGTATGTACAGGTGTTGAAATGTTCCGCAAGATCCTCGACAGGGGCGAAGCAGGCGATAACGTTGGTCTTCTCCTCCGCGGTGTTGACAAGAAAGAGATAAAAAGGGGAATGGTACTTGCCAAACCAGGTTCTATAACACCTCATACCAAAATCGAAGCTGAAATATATGTTCTTAAGAAAGAAGAAGGTGGACGTCATACGCCGTTCCATAATAAATATCGTCCTCAGTTCTACGTCAGAACACTCGATATTACCGGTGAGATCACCCTTCCTGAAGGAACTGAAATGGTAATGCCCGGCGATAATGTCACAATAACAGTTGACCTTATTTACCCGGTTGCTATCAATGTAGGACTTCGTTTTGCAATCCGCGAAGGCGGAAGAACGGTTGGTGCCGGTGCTGTAACGAAAATACTTGAATAAAGGTTTTGGATATTTATGGATGTTGAATCACAATAGATCGTGATTTAACGCCATAAGAAATAAACGGGTGTAGCTCAGTTGGTAGAGCACTGGTCTCCAAAACCAGGTGTCGGGAGTTCGAGTCTCTCCTCCCGTGCAAAAATTTTAATAATATGAGTGGTATAAAAGGATATTTTCAGGAATCATTCACAGAACTCGTCCATAAAGTTACCTGGCCGACCTGGAGTGAACTTCAGAACAGCGCCGTGCTTGTTATGGTTGCTACGCTGATAATCGCCCTTATCGTTGCTGCAATGGATTTTTCATTCGGCAAGTTAATGCATGCTTTGTACAAATTGTTATACTAAACCTCACAAGGTTACAATGAGTGATAACATAAAGAAATGGTACGTGCTTCGGGCTATCGGCGGAAAAGAGAAGAAAGTCAAGGAATATATCGATAGCGAGATAGTCCGGCTCAAACTTGGAGAATTTATATCCCAGGTTCTTATCCCTACCGAAAAGGTTTACCAGATAAGATCAGGGAAGAAAATCAGCAAGGAAAGAACATTCTTCCCCGGGTACGTTTTGGTGGAAGCCGTTCTTACTGGCGAAATCCCTCACCTGCTGAGGAATGTTCCAAATGTTATCGGTTTCCTCGGATCAAAGGACGGTGAACCCATGCCTCTCAGAAAAGCTGAGATCAACAGGATACTCGGGAAAGTTGACGAACTCAATGCAAGCGATGAGGAATTGAATGTTCCGTTCTTCGTGGGCGAATCTGTGAAAGTGATCGATGGTCCATTCAACAGCTTCACCGGAATTATCGAAGAGGTTAATGATGAAAAGAAAAAGCTTAAGGTTATGGTTAAGATCTTTGGAAGAAAAACACCGCTTGAGCTTAGTTTTATGCAGGTTGAAAAAGAAAATTAAATAAAGATATTGACAGCCGTATCATTTTAAATGCTTCCTGAACAGCTGTCAGATACTCGCAATAAACACGCAAATTTTAAATTATGGCAAAAGAAGTTGCTGGACTGATAAAGTTACAGATTCGTGGCGGAGGAGCTAATCCATCTCCACCCGTTGGGCCTGCACTGGGCTCCAAAGGTGTGAATATTATGGATTTCTGCAAGCAATTTAATGCCAGGACCCAGGACAAAGCTGGAAAAGTGATACCGGTTGTAATTACAGTATACATTGACAAAACTTTTGATTTTGTAACTAAAACTCCACCGGTTGCTGTTCAGCTTCTTGAGGCTGCCAAATCCAAAAAAGGTTCCAAGGAACCCAACAGGGAGAAGGTTGCTCAGGTTACATGGGACCAGGTAAAAGCAATTGCTAAGGATAAAATGGAAGACTTAAACTGTTTTACAGTAGAGTCTGCTATGAAGATGGTAGCTGGTACCGCAAGAAGTATGGGGATTACCCTTAAAGGTGAATTCCCGGACAAAATTTAACTAGGAGAAAAATGACTAAACTTACCAAAAACCGTAAGGCTGCCATTGAGAAACTCGATATGGACAAGCTCTATACGTTGAAAGAGGCATCTGTTCTGGTCAAGGAAATGACCACAACAAAATTTGATGCTTCCATAGATCTGGATGTAAGGTTAGGTATTGATCCAAGGAAATCCAACCAGATGGTTCGCGGCGTGGTTTCACTCCCTCACGGAACAGGAAAAGAGACACGTGTACTCGTGCTCTGCTCTCCCGATAAGGAAGCTGAAGCTAAGGAAGCCGGAGCCGATTTCGTTGGTCTTGACGATTTCATCGAAAAGATCAAGGGAGGCTGGACAGATATGGATGTGATCATAACCATGCCATCCGTTATGGGAAAAGTCGGTCAGCTCGGAAGAATACTCGGTCCCCGTGGACTAATGCCTAACCCGAAGAGCGGAACCGTTACTATGGAAATTGGTAAGGCTGTTAAAGAAGTGAAGCAGGGTAAGATTGATTTCAAAGTTGATAAAAGCGGAATCATTCATACCTCTATCGGAAAAGTCTCATTTGAACCTAATAAGATCGCTGACAACGCCAAGGAGTTCATCTCAATGGTGAATAAGCTTAAACCGGCTGCTGCCAAGGGAACCTACATTCGTAGCCTGTTCCTTTCTAGCACTATGAGCCCGGGTATTAAGATCGATCCTAAAGGTCTTGATGATTAAGTTTTTATGTTAAAAATCAGAAAGAAATTATGAGACGGGAAGAAAAAAACACTATTATAGACAGCCTTGCTGAGACATTAAAAAAGTACAGTCACTTTTATCTGACTGATACTGCTCAGCTTAATGCAGCTGATACAAGTGACCTGAGAAGGAAATGTTTTGAGAACGATATTAAGCTTATAGTCGTTAAGAACACTCTCCTCAAAAGAGCACTTGAGCAGTCTGAAGTTAACTTTGAGGAACTGTATCCGGTTCTGAAAGGTACGACGTCCATCATGTTCGCTAATACCGGAAATGGTCCTGCTAAACTTATCAGGGAGTTCCGGAAGAAACATGTTAAGCCTGTTCTTAAAGGCGCATACGTTCAGGAGTCTATTTTTATCGGAGAGAATACGCTCGATATACTCATCTCCATCAAGACCAAACAGGAACTTGTCGGAGATATTATTTTCATGCTCCAGTCTCCTGCTAAGAACGTTATATCAGCTTTGCAATCAGGTGGAAATAAAATTCATGGTGTTCTTGAAACACTTTCAAAAAAAGAGAATTAATTATAGTATAATCAATTAAAATCAATAGAAATGGCAGATCTTAAGAAATTTGCAGAAGAACTGGTTAACCTGTCTGTGAAAGAAGTGAACGAACTGGCAAAGATACTTAAAGAAGAGTATGGCATTGAACCTGCTGCAGCAGCTGTTGCAGTGGCTGGTCCGGCTGCAGGTAGCGACGCTCCTAAAGCTGAAGAAAAATCGACATTCGATGTTATTCTGAAAAACGCCGGAGGACAAAAATTACAGATTGTTAAACTCGTTAAAGACATCACCGGTCTTGGACTGAAGGAAGCTAAAGCAGTAGTTGATGCTGCTCCGTCTCCCGTTAAAGAAGGTGTTTCAAAAGAAGAAGCTGAAACTATTAAAAACCAATTAGTTGACGCAGGAGCTGAAGTTGAACTTAAATAAGTTGTACCTCTAAGCTGGGTTACAGGTTTAGTCCCGGATTTCCGGGACTAAGCCTTTTCGTTCTTTAAATTGTAAGTTCACTTAATCTTTTACTAAATGTCCTTAAAAAATACCGAAAGAATAAGTTTCGCCTCCAGAAAAAACCAACTTGAATACCCTGATTTTCTGGAAATTCAGTTGAAATCGTTCAGTGAGTTTTTTCAGCTTGGAACAACTCCCGAGAACAGGAAAAGGGAAGGACTCTTTAAAGTCTTTACTGAAAACTTCCCCATAACTGACACAAGGAACAACTTCGTTCTTGAATTTCTGGATTATTATATCGACCCTCCGCGCTACACCATCGAAGAGTGTATCGAACGCGGACTTACCTTCAGCGTTCCTCTTAAAGCAAAGCTGAAACTCTATTGCACAGATCCTGAGCATGAGGATTTTGATACGGTGATCCAGGATGTTTACCTGGGAACCGTTCCTTACATGACAGATCGCGCTACTTTTGTCATTAACGGTGCAGAGAGGGTCGTAGTGTCACAGTTACACAGGTCCCCCGGAGTATTCTTCGGCCAGAGCATTCATGCCAACGGAACAAAACTCTATTCAGCCAGGATCATCCCGTTCAAGGGTTCATGGATCGAGTTTGCAACCGACATCAATAACGTGATGTATGCTTACATCGACAGGAAGAAAAAACTTCCTGTAACAACTCTTCTGCGCGCTATCGGTTTCGAAAGCGACAAGGAGATACTCGAAATTTTTAACCTCGCTGAAGAACATAAGGTCTCAAAAACCAGCATCAAAAAGCTCGTGGGCCGCAAACTGGCTGCCAGAGTTCTGAAAACCTGGGTCGAAGACTTTGTTGATGAAGATACCGGTGAGGTAGTTTCAATTGAAAGAAATGAAGTGATCCTCGACAGGGAAACTGTCATTGAGCCTGAGCATGTCGATCTTATTGTCGATTCAGGAGCAAAGGCAATCCTCCTTCATAAGGAAGATACAAACCTTTCGGATTACGCCATTATATATAATACACTTCAGAAAGATCCCTGCAACTCCGAAAAAGAGGCAGTTATCTATATCTACCGCCAGCTTCGCAACGCTGAACCACCCGATGAGGCTACTGCACGCGATGTAATAGACAAGCTTTTCTTCTCCGATAAGAGATATGACCTTGGAGAGGTTGGCCGTTACAGGATCAATAAGAAACTTGGTCTGAATACCGAAATGAATGTCAAGGTCCTGACAAGGGAAGACATCATAAAAATCATCGGTTACCTGATTGAACTTATCAATTCAAAAACCGATATCGACGATATTGACCACCTGAGTAACAGGAGAGTACGGACAGTAGGAGAACAGCTCTATGCGCAATTCGGAGTTGGTCTTGCACGTATGGCACGTACCATCCGCGAAAGAATGAACGTCAGGGATAACGAGGTTTTCACTCCTGTTGACCTGATAAATTCAAAAACACTCTCCTCAGTTATAAATTCGTTCTTCGGAACCAACCAGCTTTCGCAGTTCATGGACCAGACCAACCCGCTGGCTGAGATGACGCATAAACGAAGATTGTCGGCTCTCGGACCCGGTGGTCTTTCACGCGAAAGAGCAGGTTTTGAGGTTAGGGACGTTCACTATACCCATTACGGCCGTCTATGTCCGATTGAAACACCGGAAGGCCCCAATATCGGTCTTATTTCATCGCTTTGCGTCTATGCAAAAATCAATAATCTTGGTTTTATCGAGACTCCATATCTGAAAGTAAACAACGCACAGGTCGATTTTGGAAAAGATGGAATAGTATGGCTTAGCGCTGAAGAGGAAGAGGAGAAAATGATTGCCCAGGCAAATGCACCGCTTAAAAAAGACGGTCATTTTGAAGAACAGAGGGCAAAATGCAGGTATGAAGCTGATTACCCTTATGAAGAGGTGACTAAGATCGACCTCATGGATGTTGCTCCAAACCAGATCGCATCTATCGCAGCTTCACTTATTCCGTTCCTCGAGCATGACGATGCCAACAGGGCACTCATGGGATCAAACATGATGCGCCAGGCTGTTCCTCTTATAAACCCGGAGGCAGCTATCGTTGGAACCGGACTTGAAACACAGGTTATCAAGGACAGCCGCATACTTTTCGTGGCTGAAGGTGATGGTATCGTTGAGTATGTTGACTCTAACGAGATTTTAGTCAGATATACACGGACCGATGAAGAAAAGTTTGTCAGCTTTGATGATGATACAAAACGATACGTCCTTCCAAAATATAAGAAGACAAACCAGAATACCTGTATAAACCTGATTCCCATTGTCAAAAAAGGAGAGAAGGTTAAACAAGGACAGCCGCTTACCGAAGGCTATGGCACCAAGAAAGGCGAACTGGCTCTCGGCAGGA
Organism: Bacteroidales bacterium; assembly: GCA_003152835.1. Classification (GTDB taxonomy): domain Bacteria; phylum Bacteroidota; class Bacteroidia; order Bacteroidales; family VadinHA17; genus LD21. The sequence goes on from PMBC01000042.1 coordinate 6,347, forward strand.
ACCTTATGGTTGCATTTATGCCCTGGAAAGGTTACAACTTTGAGGATGCTATCGTAATATCAGAAAAGGTAGTTCAGGAAGACATGTTCACTTCAGTGCATATTGATGAGTATCTTCTTGAAGTGCGCGATACAAAACGAGGCCTCGAGGAGCTTACTTCCGATATTCCGAACGTAAGCGAGGAAGCTACCAAGAATCTTGATGAAAATGGTCTTATACGGATCGGCGCACATATCAGGCCGGGCGATATACTTATTGGAAAGATCACTCCGAAAGGAGAATCAGATCCTTCTCCTGAAGAGAAGCTCCTTCGTGCTATCTTCGGCGATAAGGCAGGCGACGTTAAAGACGCATCTCTAAAGGCCGGGCCTTCACTTGAAGGTATCATAATTGATAAGAAACTCTTTACCAGGGCCGTCAAGGACAGGAAGGCAAAAGCAATCGAGAAACCAATGATCGACAAAATTGAGAATGAGTTTAATAAAAACGTCGATGAACTCAAATCAAGGCTTGTTGACAAGCTTTTCATCCTTGTAAACGGAAAAACTTCGCAGGGTGTAAAAGATTATCTCAATGTGGATGTGATCCCCAAAGGAAGCAAATTCACCCTGAAACAACTTCAGGAGGTTGATTTTCTGAATGTTAACCCTAACAAGTGGACCACCGACAAGAAGAAAAATGACAGCATAAAACAGCTCCTTCATAATTATATTATTAAGCATAAGGAGCTCGATGGTGTATATAAGAGGAAGAAATACAATATTACAATTGGCGATGAGCTGCCTGCAGGAATTGTACGCCTCGCAAAAGTATATATTGCCAAGAAGAGAAAAGTTAAAGTGGGCGACAAGATGGCCGGACGTCATGGGAACAAAGGTATCGTGGCAAAGATTGTTCGTGCTGAAGATATGCCGTTCCTTGAAGACGGAACTCCGGTTGACATTGTACTTAACCCGCTTGGTGTGCCTTCGAGGATGAACCTTGGCCAGATCTATGAAACTGTTCTTGGCTGGGCCGGACAGAAGCTTGGGCTTCAGTTCGCAACTCCGATTTTCGATGGAGCTACTATCGACCAGATAACAGAGTATACCGAAAAAGCTGGTCTGCCAAGATATGGAACAACTTATCTTTATGATGGCGGGACGGGCGAAAGATTTGACCAGCCGGCAACTGTCGGAATTATTTATATGCTTAAGCTGGGCCATATGGTTGACGATAAAATGCATGCACGTTCAATCGGACCATATTCCCTCATTACCCAGCAGCCGCTTGGCGGGAAGGCACAGTTCGGTGGTCAGCGATTTGGTGAAATGGAAGTATGGGCACTCGAAGCATTCGGTGCTGCACACATTCTCCAGGAGATTCTGACAATAAAATCAGATGATGTTGTTGGCCGTGCCAAAGCCTATGAAGCTATTGTTAAGGGAGAACCAATGCCACAAGCCGGTATCCCTGAATCCTTGAATGTGCTTCTGCACGAGTTGAGAGGACTGGGATTGAGTATTATACTAGATTAAGTGTTCTCTCCTTTATTTTATTAATGAATAAAAAAAATTCAGTATATGTCATTCAGAAGAGATAACAAAACAAAAACCAGTTACTCAAAGATCTCGATAGGTCTTGCTTCGCCTGAGGAAATCCTCGATCGCTCCAGCGGTGAAGTGCTGAAGCCTGAAACAATAAACTACCGCACTTACAAACCTGAGCGCGACGGATTATTCTGCGAAAGAATATTCGGGCCGGTAAAAGACTATGAATGCCACTGCGGAAAATATAAAAGAATCCGCTATAAGGGTATCGTCTGCGACCGCTGCGGTGTTGAAGTCACTGAAAAGAAGGTTCGCCGCGAAAGGATGGGACATATTTCACTTGTCGTCCCGGTTGCTCATATCTGGTACTTCAGATCTCTTCCTAATAAAATCGGGTACCTGCTGGGACTTCCGACTAAAAAGCTCGACTCAATTATTTATTACGAAAGATATGTTGTTATTAATCCCGGTATAAAAGCTGCCGATGGAGTAAAACTACACGATTTTCTTACTGAGGAAGAATACCTGGAGATAACTGAATCTCTTCCCAAGGAGAACCAATACCTCGACGATGATCATCCCGACAAATTTATTGCCGACATGGGAGCAGAAGCTCTTTACAGGCTGCTGAGCCGTCTCAATCTTGATGAGATGTCATATTCCCTTCGTCACAGGGCAAACACCGAAACATCACAGCAGCGTAAAAATGAGGCGCTTAAGCGTCTCCAGGTTGTTGAGGCATTCAGGGATTCCAAGCACGTCAACAAACCTGAATGGATGATAATCAAGGTTGTTCCTGTAATTCCACCGGAACTGAGACCTCTTGTTCCTCTTGATGGTGGTCGTTTTGCCACCAGCGACCTGAATGACCTTTACAGAAGAGTAATTATAAGGAATAACCGTCTGAAAAGACTTATCGAAATCAAGGCTCCCGAAGTGATCCTTCGTAATGAAAAAAGGATGCTCCAGGAGGCTGTCGATTCATTATTCGATAACTCAAGAAAGGCAAACGCTGTCAAGACAGATGCCAACCGTCCTCTCAAATCGCTGAGCGACAGTCTTAAAGGAAAACAGGGCAGGTTCCGTCAGAACCTTCTTGGAAAGAGGGTAGATTATTCTGCACGTTCGGTGATCGTGGTTGGTCCTGAACTTAATCTTCACGAATGCGGTCTGCCGAAAGATATGGCAGCTGAATTATATAAGCCATTCATCATCCGCAAGCTTATTGAACGCGGTATTGTAAAAACTGTGAAATCGGCCAAGAAAATTGTCGACAGGAAAGATCCTGTCGTCTGGGATATTCTTGAGAATGTTCTTAAGGGACATCCTGTTCTTCTTAACCGTGCGCCCACGCTTCACAGGCTTGGTATACAGGCCTTCCAGCCAAAGCTTATTGAAGGAAAAGCAATCCAGCTTCACCCGCTGGTATGTACAGCTTTCAACGCCGACTTCGACGGTGACCAGATGGCAGTTCATCTTCCCCTTGGAAACAGTGCAGTGCTTGAAGCACAGATGCTAATGCTTGCATCGCACAACATCCTTAACCCTGCAAACGGAGCGCCTATCACTGTTCCTTCACAGGACATGGTTCTCGGGCTTTATTACATAACAAAGGGCAAGAAGAGCACCGATAAGGAGAAAGTAAGGGGTGAAGGATTGATATTCTATTCACCTAAAGAAGTAAATATCGCATTTAACGAAGGGAAGATCGACCTCCATGCAATAATTAAGGTTAAAGTAAATGACAGGATCGACGGTGAGTTCGTTAATCATATCGTAGAAACAACTGTCGGAAGGGTGATTTTCAACCAGTTTGTGCCTGAAGAGGTAGGCTTTATTAATGAGATACTTACAAAGAAATCATTAAGGGATATTATCGGCCGCGTTCTGAAACTTTCTGGTATGGCAAAAACTGCCGATTTCCTCGATGCAATTAAGAATCTTGGTTTCCATTCGGCTTTCAAAGGCGGTCTTTCTTTCAACCTTGATGATGTTATCATTCCTGAGGAAAAAACAAAATTTGTCACAGAAGGGTATGAGCAGGTTGAAGAGGTTATGAATAACTACAGCATGGGATTTATAACCAACAATGAAAGATATAACCAGATAATTGATATCTGGACACATGTCAATGCACGGCTTACCCAGTCTCTAATGAAGCAGCTGTCGAACGACAAGCAGGGATTTAACTCTGTTTATATGATGCTCGACTCAGGTGCAAGAGGCTCAAAAGAACAAATACGTCAGCTCTCAGGGATGAGGGGTCTGATGGCAAAACCTCAGAAATCAGGTTCAACAGGTTCAGACATCATCGAGAACCCGATCCTCTCGAACTTTAAGGAGGGGCTGTCGGTTCTTGAGTACTTTATTTCAACTCACGGTGCGCGTAAAGGACTTGCCGATACTGCTCTTAAAACTGCAGATGCCGGTTACCTTACACGCCGGTTGGTTGATGTTTCGCAGGATGTTATCATTAATGAAGAGGACTGTGGTACACTGAGAGGGCTTGTTGCAACGGCAATCAAGAAAAATGAAGAGGTTGTTGAGTCACTTTATGAAAGAATACTTGGACGTACGACTGTTCATAACGTATTCCATCCTCTTACCGGTGAACTCATTGTTGATGCAGGTCAGGAACTCACCGAGGAACTTGCCAGGAAAATTGAGGATTCACCCATTGAGCAGGTTGAGATCCGTTCGGTCCTTACCTGCGAATCCAAGAAGGGGGTTTGTGCAAAATGTTATGGCAGAAACCTGGCAACAGGACATATGGTTCAGAAAGGTGAAGCTACAGGTGTAATTGCTGCTCAGAGTATCGGTGAGCCAGGTACGCAGCTGACACTTCGTACATTCCACGTCGGAGGTACTGCATCGAATATTATGTCAGAATCGAGACTTGTAGCACGTTATTCCGGTATAATCGAGATCGAAGAATTAAGGTCAGTACCCAGAAAAGATGCTGAGAAAGGCAATATTGAAATAGTTATCGGACGACTGGCTGAACTCAGGATCATAGACAAGAAGACCGGAATAGCCCTTACAACACATACAATTCCTTACGGTTCAAAACTTTATGTTAAATCCGGACAGGATATTGAGAAAGGCAAGCTCATCTGCGAATGGGATCCTTTCAACGCTGTTATCATCGCCGAACTCGGAGGAAAGATCGGATATGATTACCTGATTGAGGGTATCACCTTCCGTGAGGAATCCGATGAACAGACTGGCTTCAAAGAAAAAGTAATCATTGAGAGCAGGGACAAGACCAAGAACCCGGCAATCAAAATACTTGCACCCAAGGGAGGAGAGGAGCTGAGGCTTTACAACCTGCCAGTAGGAGCGCATCTCGTTGTCGAGACCAATAAAATTGTTGAGGCTGGCGAGGTGCTTGCAAAAATCCCGCGTGCTGTTGGAAAATCAGGGGATATAACCGGTGGTCTTCCAAGGGTTACTGAACTCTTCGAAGCCCGTAATCCCTCGAACCCGGCAATCGTTTCCGAGATCGACGGCGAAGTCACTTTTGGCAAGATAAAAAGAGGTAACAGGGAGATATCCATCAAATCGAAAACCGATGAGGTTAAGAAATACCTTGTACCTCTTTCAAAACAGATACTTGTCCAGGAAAATGATTATGTGAAAGCTGGTATTGCGCTTTCTGATGGTGCTATTACACCTTCCGACATCCTGGCAATCAAGGGCCCGACAAAAGTTCAGGAATATATCGTTAATGAAATTCAGGAAGTTTACCGTCTGCAGGGTGTGAAGATAAATGACAAGCATTTCGAGATCATTGTCCGGCAAATGATGCGCAAGGTTGAGATTGTTGACCCGGGTGATACAAAATTCCTTGAACGGCAGGTTGTTGACAAACTTGAGTTTATGGATGAGAATGACTGGATCTATGGCAAGAAGGTAATCATTGATAGTGGAGATTCTCAGACACTGCGCCCCGGAATGATCGTTACCGCCCGTAAACTGAGAGATGAGAATTCTGGTCTCAAACGGAAAGACCTTAAAGTTGTTGATTCGAGAGATGCTATTCCTGCAACATCAAGCCAGGTACTTCAGGGAATTACAAGGGCTGCTCTGCAGACCAATAGTTTCTTCTCAGCAGCTTCTTTCCAGGAGACGACCAAAGTGCTTAACGAAGCAGCTATCCTTGGAAAGGTCGACAAACTTGAAGGACTCAAGGAAAACGTCATTGTTGGTCATCTTATACCTGCAGGGACCGGACAGCGCGACTACAACAGCATTATAGTTGGTTCTCTTGAAGAATATGAGAATCTGGTAGGCACTGACCATGAGTCAGAGGTTGAAGCTGAAGCAGAGACGGAAAAATGAAATAATTCTGAGAAAGATGACAGATCCAAAGGACCAGAATCAGTTCAGCATTGAGCTCAATGAGGAAGTTGCCCAGGGAATTTATTCCAACCTTGCGGTAATTAATCATTCGGCTGCTGAATTCATAATTGATTTTATACGTATAGTACCAGGGATGCCCAAGCCGCATGCACGAGTAATGTCAAGGATAATACTTACTCCTGAACACACAAAAAGACTTGTAGCAGCTTTGCGCGATAATATTGAAAAATATGAATCGGTTTTTGGCGCCATAAAGGAAGTCAAGGATCCGGGACCGGTAATGCCACTCACTTTTGGAGGACCTCCCGCCCAGGCGTGAAATGTTTTTAACTCTTATAGATAAGCCGTCAGAAAAGGATTTGACGGCTTTATTTTTGTTATGAATGAAATAAAGCCTTACTTTGTGTGTTAGTAAAGTATAATCCGGGAACATAAACAGTTAAGATGGGATACAAAATTCGAAAGTTACTTATTGTGCTTATTATGCTCCTGCCGGTTGTATCATATACAGGATGTAAGAAACAGCCGAAATGCGGTTGCAATGGCGATATCCTTTATACTGAAACTGACCAGTTATTTGACCATTCTTCCATAGTGTATAACGAAACCGGCACCAACGCCTACTTCTTTGTGTATTCAGGAGGGGGGGTTTACTACGATACCTACTACTTTTGCAATCCAAGTGAAATGTTTGCTCAATATAAAAGCATAGGCAGCGATGAACAGGTAAAATTGTCAGGTGATGTATTCTGGGACTGCAGTTTCGTGTCAAGCGCCAGCAGTTCATCTTCATCTTCTTCGTATTACTATTCTTATTACAAGGTTTATAATATAAAGGTTACCAAGATCGAATCATCCCTCTACGGGAAAAAGTAAGCTTTTGCATGATTCACTATAACATATCCTTTGCAGGTGCCGGAAGAGTTGCCGGTACTTTCTGCAGGGAAATGTTTCGCGCTGGTTTTAAAATCCTCCAGGTTGTTTCAGAAAATGATACTGATGGCAGGTATTTAGCTGATATATGCGGAGCTAAGTGGTCATCAGACCTTTCTTTTATTGATTCAAATGATATAATTATTGTAGCGGTTCCTGACCACAGTCTGACAAAAGTTTTGTCGGGGATCAGGTGTTCCGGAAAAACCATAGTCGCCCATACTGCAGGAAGCTGCGGACTTGAGGTGTTCCCGGCTGATCTTGGGAAAGCTGGAATTTTTTACCCGTTGCAAACATTCTCAAAAGAAAGGGAAATAAGTTTTAAGGATCTTCCTTTTCTTATCGAAGCAAAAGAAGAAGCTACCTGCAAAATGCTGGGTACTTTAGCCGGGGCTTTGGGAGGCAAAGCCTGTTTTGTAGATGATGAGCGCAGGAAACTATTGCATTTATCAGCTGTCTTTGTTAATAATTTCACAAACTATATGCTCACTGAAGGAAAAGAGATCGCTTCAAGAGCAGGGTTTTCATTTGAGATACTTGCACCTTTGATTAGAGAAACCATTTCAAAGGCTCTTGAAATAGGACCCTTACCTTCGCAAACCGGACCTGCTGTCAGAAATGATCTTAACACTATTGAAAAGCACATAGAATTGCTATCTTTCTCACCTGATTTGCAGAAATTGTATAAAGAAGTTACTCAATCAATAATAAAGCATTACAAAACAAGCTCATAATGGCAAATTTCAAGGAGGACCTTGTAAGCATTAAAGCATTCGTTTTTGACATTGATGGTGTGCTTTCCCTGCAGACAATCAGTCTGAATGCTTTTGGCGTTCCAAACCGTACTGTAAACCTGCGTGATGGTTATGCGCTTCAGCTTGCCGTTAAAAAGGGTTACCTGATTGGGATAATATCAGGCAGTAATTCAAAAGAGTACCAGAAAAGGCTTAAGCTTCTTGGCGTAACCAACATTTATCTCAATAGCAGATCAAAACTGGAGCATTATATTAATTTTAAGAATAGATTCAGTCTTAATGATTCCGAAATACTCTTTATGGGTGATGACATTCCGGACTTTGAGGTAATGAAAGTTGCCGGGGTTCCTGTTTGTCCATCTGATGCAGACAGTGAAATTAAGCAGGTTTCGTCATATGTTTCGGATAAAAAGGGGGGAGAAGGATGTGTGAGAGATGTTATTGAACAGGTTCTCCGCCTTCATAACAACTGGATGGATCCGGACTCTTTTACCTGGTAATATGAAAGGATTTCTTCAACTTATAAGGTGGCAAAACTTAATTATCGTTATACTGACGATGGTTATGATGAGATATTTTATTATAGAACCATTGATCAGCAAAGTACCGGTAACTTTATCTGAAGGTTCAGGAGAACCAACTTCAATGGTCCTGCAATTTCCCCTTATCAGCTTTGTAATACTTGTTCTATCGACTATTTTCATCACCGCAGGAGGATATGTCATTAATGATTATTTCGATATTAAGACTGATCTTATTAACAGGGGGGAGGTTATTGTCGGGACAAAGGTTCCCAGGCGCATGGCTATGATGTGGCATTCCATATTAAATATTTTAGGAGTTGCCGGCGGTTTATATATATCCTGGAAAGCCGGGTATATCTGGATGGGGATTCTTTTCGTCATTGTATCGGGTTTGCTATATTTTTATTCAGCCAGCTACAAGAGGCAATTTCTTGTTGGAAACCTGATCGTTGCTTTCCTTACAGCAATGGTGCCACTCCTGGTAATTCTTTATGAATGGCCGGCATTGTACCAGTTTTACTCCGCAAATGCCGCTTTTCTGCCAGGGCTCTCATTCCTGTTTTACTGGGTGGGTGGATTCGCGCTTTTTGCATTTCTTACAACCCTTGCCCGTGAAGTAATAAAAGATATTGAAGACTTTGAAGGGGACCTGGCCTATGGCCGGAATACCATGCCGGTGGTTATGGGAATTACAGCTTCGAAAATAGTTGCAATCAGTCTGATAATAATAACTATATCATTACTTTATTTTGTTTGGTATTTCTTCATAAACGATAAAATCACATTGATTTATATTTCGGCAGCCATTGTACTGCCCCTTCTATATATCATTTTCCAGCTGGCAATCAGTAAAACCCGGCGACAGCTTCACCATGCCAGCAGGATGATGAAGCTAATCATGCTGGCAGGAATCCTCTACTCGGTGGTTGTCAAGGTTATAATCACATGGAATCTTGTCGGATAATGATAGCCGGCCTTGATAAATACAGGATAATACTGGCTTCCCGTTCTCCAAGGCGGCAGCAGCTGTTAAGGGATCTGGGCCTGAGGTTCGAAGTGGTTGAAATCGATTATGACGAATCGTTTCCTGAAAACCTGAAAGGGGAAGAAGCAGCAATCTGCCTTGCTAAGGGAAAATCTGACTCATTCAGGAATTTCTTATCTGATAGTGAGATTGTTATTACAGCTGATACTATTGTCTGGTGCAATAACAAAGTCCTTGGGAAACCAGTTGATTACGAAGATGCCAGACGTATGATACGGGAGCTTTCGGATAATACCCATGAAGTCATTACTGGTGTTAACCTGCTCTCTGCAAAAAAGGAAGTCTCTTTCGCAGAAACAACCAGGGTGACTTTTAAAGAGCTCTCGGACGAAGAGATTGACTATTATATAAAAGAATTCAAACCTTTTGATAAAGCCGGTGCTTACGGTATCCAGGAATGGATAGGTATTGCTGCATGCAGCAGAATTGAAGGCTCCTATTTTAATGTAGTCGGTCTGCCCGTGCAAAGGGTATATCAGGAACTAATGAAATTTATTAAATAACATGTACTCACCCCCTCTATTTTTCAAGAATTGTCTTGAGATTTGAGAGTCCACCCGACAGTTGCGTCAGTCCCCCGGAAATCCAGCTTCATGTCAGGATCAATTTTGGACCAGACACTATACTCATTCTGGTTTATAAGTGTATTTTATACATTTAATCCGGAAAGTTGAAATACCAGTTGCAACTAAAGATGAAACACTTAATTAAGGATATTGTTTTTTTCATTTCTTCTGTTGTAATCCTTAGTGACAAGTTCAATGCTGTTTTCACTTCCGTGGGAAGGAAGATAAAGTTTGCATTTTGTTTTAAGCAGTTTCCCCCAGCTTCTTACAAGCTCTTCAGAATCTAATCCAAAGGGAGGGAAAACTGACCCCGGAAAAACTCCGAACATGGCATCTCCGACGATGGCAATTTCATTATCGGCAATAACACTTTGAGATCCGGGTGTATGACCAGGAGTATGGATAACATAAACACTTCCCTTTATAATTTCAAAATCCGTAGAAACGACTGTAATGATGTCGGGTTCCAAAGCATGATAAATTACGAGGGAAGAGAAGGCTGGCATTAAGAGCTTTACCATGAAGCCTGTAAAAGGATTGGTTCCGCGGGTAGGGGTGTTACCCCCTTTTCTGAGGAAAGGCGCTTCATATTCATTAATAATGACTTTTGCTCCAAAAACTATTTTAATTCTCTCAGCATTGCCTGCATGATCATAATGAGCATGTGTAAGCACCAGGTAATCAAGGGTTTTAATATTAAGATCCATTAACCTGCGATTCAATGTTCTCCAAACCCTGCCTGGACCCGTGTCTACAAGTATCTTATTGGTGTTTGCAGAAATCAGAAATACATTGCTTCTCCCTGAAAGCAGCTTTGTTACTACGATTCCATTTTTTGTGGTCCAGCTCTTCATTCTGAAGTTTTATTTTTTGAATTCATATTTGAACATATTATAATCAGGCATCAATTCACTCTTTTTGCGGAACATAAAATTATGATTTTTATGTTCTTAAAAATTTAAATAGGGTTATTGGGTATCAAAAATTGCTTATTTTCACATGAAATATCTGATAATATGAAAATTGTTGCTGATGATAAGATACCTTTCTTAAAAGGAGTCCTTGAACCTTATGCTGAAGTGATTTATCTTCCGGGAAACAAGATCAGCAGAAATGACCTGGTGAATGCTGATGCTCTGCTTATTCGTACCAGAACAAAATGCACCGGGGATCTTCTTAAAGGTTCAGGAGTAAGTTTTATCGGAACGGCTACAATTGGCTTTGATCATATTGATACCCAGTATTGCGAAAAAAACAAGATATCCTGGACCAATGCTCCCGGATGCAATTCCTTATCGGTCCAGCAGTATATAGCTGCAGCGTTGCTTAAACTGGCATCTGAATTCCGCTTTAACCTGGCCGGTAAGACATTGGGTATTGTTGGTGTGGGGAATGTAGGTTCAAAGGTTGAGAAGCTGGCAAAGCTTTTAGGGATGAATGTAATCCTGAATGATCCGCCAAGAGCCAGGAAAGAGGGTGACAAGAATTTTGTGACGCTCGGGGATGTCTTATTTAATTCTGATATTGTGACACTTCATGTCCCTCTTAATGTGGTAGGAGAAGACAGTACCTATCACCTTTTCAATGAGAAGACATTCAAAAAGATGAAAAAAGGAACCTGGTTCATTAATTCATCAAGAGGAGAGGTGACTGAAACGCAGGCGCTTAAGAAAGTTCTTGATTCAGGGAAGCTTGGCGGAGCAATAATAGATGTCTGGGAACATGAACCGGATATCGACATCGACCTGATGGCAAAAACATTTCTTTCCACTCCTCATATCGCAGGTTATTCCACTGACGGAAAGGCAAAAGGGACTTCAATGATAGTCAATTCATTGTACCGCCATTTTAACCTGCCTCTCAGGGATTGGTACCCATTGAATGTTCCGGAACCGGGACAACCTGAAATTAATATTGACGGAAAGGGTAAAACCGATGAAGCTGTCATAATGGAAGCTGTCATGCACACCTATAATATTGATGAAGACAATATAAACCTGAGGTTCTCTCCGCCGGACTTTGAAAAGCAGAGAGGTAATTACAGATTACGGCGCGAATTCCCGGCTTTCAATGTCAGTCTTGCTCAAGGATCAAAACAGTCAAAGAGGGTTCTGAAAGGACTGGGGTTCAGGATTAATTTGTGATCAGACAGTAACCTTTTCTGAAGATATGGCAAATTCCCTGACCTGGAAAACAAAAGCCTGAAGCCTTGTATCGAGGGAAACGGAATCCTGCCCGTCATATGCAATATTGATGAATGGTATATTGTTATGGTCTTTCCTGAAAGAGTCACTGACAGATGCTATGAGTGTTCCCGGCATGCATGTAAACGGCAGTATGGCCGCCAGCCCCGACACACCTCTTTCTGAGAGTGCTACGGATGTTCCCATTGCGATAGGAGGATCACCATCATAGAATTCATTTACATAAGTGTTGCAAAGCTTAAGCATCTCGTGAAGGGAAACATCCTTATGATGATCAGTGAGTTTTTTTATTCCCTTTAAAAGCGAATTTGCAATTACATCCTGGCCAACCCCCTGAATTTTAGATTTTATGATTCCTTTTGTATCATTTTTCCAGATGCTGTCACGGGTAAAACGGTAGGTTGAATAGTAGATCCATTCGGCAAACGGACCAATGACAACTTCGACTCCAAGATCTTCTAGCCTGTTAGCAATATTGCCGTTTGATCCGGCATTATCACGCATGAATATCTCTCCGATAATTGCAACCACCGGCTTTCTTTCACTTTTATCAACCTTGATGGCCATGAAATCTTCGGCAATGCCGGTAAGAACCTTATGGAGACCACTGGCCCCTTTTTCAATGCATCTTTCCAGTCGCTTGATAGCATCCTGGTAAAGGATGTCCGATTCACCCTTATTAATTTCATAAGGTCTTGTTTCCCTGTATATCTTCCTTATATAATCAGCAACAATAAATCCCTTCCAGGCGTTGATCCTGAATTTCTGACCATGTTCTCCAGCGATATCTTCGTACGAAGTATCGTTCGAAGGAGTAATCAGCTCTGCTTTTTCATAGCCCAGGCGGTCAAAGAGGATCCTGTGAAACTGGTTGTACTGTCCGAACCGGCATGGACCGTTATGATCAGGCATGAAAAAGCTTATTTTCGACGGGTCGGCTCCAGGCTCCTGCAATTTCTTTATAAAACTTCCCGTGACACAGATCATGGGGAAGCACTCTTTTGATGAAGTGTATTTTCTGCCTATTGCCAGTTCTTCCTCTCCCTGTTTCGGGAGTACTTCTGAAGGTACGCCAATGCTTCTCGCTGCGGCAGCGATCATGTACGCCCCGTCGTTCATGTAAGGGAAATATAATACTCTGTCTTTGGGAGGAGATGCAGGGCTTGGTCTTGGCCTGAATATCTTCACGTCCTTCTTCTCATTCATTTCCGAACCCTTCAGGCTGTCAAGAAATGCTTCAATACGTGTAACCATACCCGCATCAGCAGAGTGTTCATCGACCTCAAGGTGCAGGAATGGCTTTCCTTTAAGTTCCTCAGTAACGTAGTGCCATACGAAGGAGTCTGGTCCGCAGCGGAAATTGCTAAGGTATACGGCATATAATCCGTCTGTTTTTGCAACATGCTGCGCAGCTGCAATTATCTTCTGGCCGTTGGGCCAGTACATGTTCCTGTAATTCTCAAAAATATTGTATGGTGAAAGATCAAGCATATCAATAGGAATCGGCATAACATTCTGGTTGATAAGCTTCTCGATAAGTCCAAGGTTCAAATGTGTATCAGCGCTGTTATACGGTCTGCCGAGAAGAACCACCGGCCTGCATTTTTCAGGAAGATTATCCAGGACTCCTCTGCCATACTCAACAAGGCTCTTTTCAAAATCAACCTGTACCTTGTCGGCTTTGTAAATTGCCTCTTTGATATCTACTTTTTTAATCCCGAATTTCTGGTTAAAAAATGCTGTCATCTCTTTAACGAGAGCGCGCTCAAAAAATCTGAAATGGAGTGTTGGTATAAGAAGTTTTGACTCATCTATCTTGCCTTTCAGAGCTGCTTTTACCATGAAAGGATATGTTTGTACCCATGGACAGTTACAGTTTGAAGTCTTGTTGCCTTCCCTGAATTTGGCATTTACAATAAAAGGAAGGAAGATGTAATCGACATTCTTCTCGATCAGGTCAAGGACATGACCATGCATTATCTCAACCGGAAGGCATGTTTCAGTCGTCATTATCTCTATCGAACGTGTCAGAAGCGATTTGTCGGATTCTGCTGAAACTACCACTGTGAATCCGATATGCTCGAAGAATGTTCTCCAGAACGGGAACTGCTGGTAGAATACCATTAGCGCGCGGGGGATACCCACCGTGGGTTTCTTCAATATCTTTGGTTCCTCATACCCATCCATCAGCATTTCAGTTCTTTTCTTAAAGAGATTAGGTATGGTGGTGGCAGCTTTCTTACGGCTGTCCATCTCATATTTTTCGCACCTGCCGCCAAAGTACAGCGACTTCTGTTCCCCGGTGATTTTTACACGCCGTATTTCACAATGATTAGTGCATCCCTGGCAAACAAACCTGCTTATATCATAGGTAACATTCCTTACTCCAAATCCTTTAAATGTGCTCTTCTGTCCTTTGGTCATCGATCTTTGGGCAAGGATGGCGGCGCCAATGGCCCCGGTGACATCAAAATGAGGAGGAATAATGATCTTTTTACCAAGCACCTGCTCGAAAGCTGCAACTACTGCTTTATTATTTGTGACACCTCCCTGGAAGAATATTTTATCGCCAACCTTCCGGTCGGCAACCACCTTCTGCAGGTAGTTGTAAACGATGGAGTAGGCGAGACCGCCTACAAGATTCTCATTGCGAGCTCCTTTCTGCATGAACGAATTCAGATCCGATTCCATGAAAACGGTACACCTGTCGCCCAGTTTAACAGGGCATTCCGAATTGAGCGCCATGCACCCGAACTCTTCAACAATATTGATATTCAGCTTCTCAGCCTGTTCCTCCAGAAATGATCCTGTGCCGGCTGCGCATACCTTATTCATTTCAAAATCGACAACGACGCCGTTTTCAATGCTTATGTACTTGGAATCCTGGCCGCCGATCTCGAATATGGTATCGACAGTGCGATCGTAGTCGATAGCTGCCGTAGCCTGGGCTGTGATCTCATTCTGAATTGTATCGGCGCCGATAAAATCGCCGGTTAGATAGCGTCCTGAGCCTGTTGTTCCGGCACCAATGACTTCAACATCATCACCAACTTCATCATAAATTTCAGTTATCCCTTTCTGAATTGCTTCGAGAGGTTTCCCGGCCGTCGGCAGGTAACGCCTTGCAATAACATTATGCTGCTCATCAATAAGAACCACATTGGTGCTTAAGGAGCCTACGTCAACGCCCAGGTAGACAGGCAGCTTTTCACTGCCTGATTTCCTGAATTTCACCTCTTTATCATATTTAGCACCGGATTCCTGAAGCTGTGGCAGGCTGACAAATGATGAAGATGTATCGGCAAGGTACTTATCGAGATCTTCAAGACCTTTGAAATGGTTCATCTGAAGTTTAACGGAATGTGCATATATCACAGCGCCTATGGCACCCATTGATGCGTGATACTTTGGAATGATGAGCTCATCATCATTCAGGTTAAGTACCTCCCTGAATGCTCTTACCATGCCTATATTCGCGGCTACTCCGCCGGAAAATATAACCGGTTTCTTAATATCCTTGCTTCGTGCGACATTGCTGCGGAAGTTTCTTGCGAGGGCGAAACACAAACCGGCAACTATGTCATGCAATGGAGTAGCAATCTGCTGATGGTGGATCATGTCGCTCTTGGCAAATACGCTGCAGCGGCCAGCTATTCTGGGAGGGTCGACTGATTTCAGTGACATCTCTCCGAACTCTTTTTCAATTGGTACGCCAATCCTGCGTGCCTGCTGGTCAAGGAATGAACCGGTACCGGCCGCGCAGATGCTGTTCATCTCAAAATCAACCAGCCGTGAGTTCCCGCTTACCGGATCTTTCTCAAGCATAATCAGTTTGGAATCTTCTCCGCCAATCTCGATGACAGTTCTTGCTTCCGGGTACAACTTTCCTGATGAAGTTGCCTGGGCAATTATCTCATTTACAAACACGCCACCGATAAGGCCGGTAGCAAGCTTGCCGCCTGTGCCTGTGATACAGATTCCCCTGATGATGTTTGGAGGGTATTTAAGCAGAATGCCGGAAAGCCTTTCTTTAAGTACATTAAATGGCCTCCCATGCACATAATCATAATAATCCTCGTGGACATTATAATTCTCATCAAGAATAACCGTATTCAGAGATACGGACCCGATATCCAAACCGATGAAGAAATGCGTGTTCCCGGCACTGCCGGAAATATTTTCATTACCCATACCCATGTTAATTTTGTTACTAAAAAATACTTTCTCCCCCGGCATGCATGGATGGCAAGATAAAAATTTTTATTATACTAAAATAAAAAGTGCTATTTTTCATTCGGGTCGATGACACCTGAATCGCGTTCAAGCGAATCGGGGATGGCAATTTTAAAGTGCGATTTTACCAGCTTCTCCATTGCTCTCCTTGAATTCTGAACCATCTGAACGGCATCCTCATAGGCATCGCTGTATGATTTACCCTCCGACATAAGTCTGCGTTCAGCCATTTCGAGGGCGATCGAATACTCTGTCTCCTCACATGAAACCTGTCCATCGATCCATATTTCTTTTGAAGGAATGAAATGATATACCAGATCATTCCCGCTGAAACCGAAATCGGGATAGATATTTTTACGTATGAGATAACCATCAACAACCCATATTGAAATGCCGTCCCTTATACCTTCAGGTATACGGTAAATATTCTGAAGCTTAATGCTGTCAGGCAAGTTACGGATCTCCTTTTTATTATACGGATCAAGCACTGAAACTTTTTTAAGTGAAGTCTCATGGGAGTCGCATATTTCCTTATTCTGATGCCTTATAACCTGCTCGAGCATCAGCGATGAATCATGCGCTATCTCGTAGGTCCAGCCGAATTTTGCCATCAGGTGCCTTTCATTCAGTTCGTGGGCAACTGTAAGGTCATATTCTTCACACGATATTGCATTGTCGATCCATACCTCGCCTTTTGGATTAAATATGTACCGCTGCTCATTTCCTCCGTAGAGCCATTCCTTATAAATCTTCTCCCTTACCCTGTT
Organism: Bacteroidales bacterium; assembly: GCA_003152835.1. Lineage (GTDB taxonomy): Bacteria > Bacteroidota > Bacteroidia > Bacteroidales > VadinHA17 > LD21. The sequence continues at coordinate 23,265 of PMBC01000042.1, forward strand.
GCCGTCAATGATCCAGATATCATAATTTTCTTTTTTACCCATGTAATACCTGTAAACTCCATCAACCTTCCTTTTCTGAGTGCAACTCAAAACCAGCAGGGTTATAATTACAATTGCAGTTATTCTTTTCATAAATTTAAGACCAGAGGGTTACTACACAATTACTATAAAGTCAAACTCTTCCGCAATTTAAACTAAATTTCCTTACTTCCTTTAATTGTTAAAATCAGCCTGTTTGCCCTGAATCATGGATTCTTTTCATAATTTCGACATTGCTAAATCCAAATCAGAATTTATGACCCTTCAGCAAATTATGTCAAAATACAGGTATTCAATCGGGATGCTGCTTTGTTTCGTCCTGATTGAGAACATTGCCTGGATAATTGAACCTACTTTCTTCGGTAAGCTTCTCGACGCACTTATCGAACATTTTTACGACCATGAGAAGGTAAACTTCATGCTTCCCCTCTTTATCTGGATATTTGTGTATCTCATAAATGTTGTCGGAGGAGCCCTTCACAGGCTCTTCACAGGAGGGGTATATTCGAAAATGTACGCTGACGTTGCCACCAAGGTTATTGAAGAGTCAAAATCGAAAGGCGACCAGTATTCAAAAATGCTTGTGAGAGCTGAGCTTGTAAAGGAATATATTGCATTTTTCAAGGATAAGCTGCCAGAAGCGCTGTGGCAGCTGTCGGCATCTGCAGGGGCGATTATAGCTCTTTTCTTTTACGATTACAGGATTGCACTTGTATGTCTTGCAGTAGTAATTCCGGTCGCTTATGTAAACAATACCAACAGGAAACATGTAGCTGTGCTTCAGAAGGATATTCACGATAACCAGGAAGAACTCTACAGGCTTATTGAAAACAAGGATACATCGACGATACACCAGTTTTTTAATAATATGATCCCTCCCAGGACGAGGATCGCAAGATGGAATGCATTAAGCTACTCGATTGTTAAAGTACTGCTGGTAATAATTTTTATTGTGGTTCTTTTTATATGTGTTGATGTCGATAATTTCTCAACCGGAAAAATCTACGCTGTTGTTGCATACCTATGGACATTCATCGGACAGACAGATTATCTTCCTGATCTTATGGAGAGTCTCGGTTCGATAAAAGACCTTAATACAAGGTTTACCATTGACAGCCTCAGAAAGGATATTGAACCGGCTGTCAGCTGAAATTATCTGTCCCAGGAGCAGATTCTTTTTATACTTTAGTGGTAATTTACCCTATTTCTGAGAAAAAAATCCATAGCATTGGACCCTGGATCTGATTGTTCATTGATATGTTTCTGCTATTTCTTTTCCTTTTCTGGCTTTTCAGCTTTTTCGCCAGCTTCATCTTTCTCTTCTTTAGAGACGTCATTCTTTTTAAGAACCTTGCCAGCGTTATCCAGGACTACTTCAAGAACTGTTTCACCTTTTTTCAGGCCGACTTCGAATCCCTTAAGCTCAGGAGTGTCAAGAATTGATATCTCTTCTGTTTTGTACCCTGCAAACTCTTTTGCAATTGTAGCGGAAACTGCAGCAGGAAGTTCTTTTGCTGCTATTTCTGTCTCTGATTCAAGCCACTTCCCGGAATTATCGAATGAAGCCGACATCTCCTTGTCGTTCAGCTTGAATTCGGCTTCCCATTCATTTGCTTCTTCACTTGCCCATTTAACTGAAGTGGCAGCCGGGTACTTCTGTGAAAATGCCGTATTTACAGGTTGAGGCACATTTTTCTGGCCACAGGCAATAACGCAAAATGCCACGAATATTACTGAAAGAAAAAATAATTTCTTCATAATTTAAATATTAAGATTAATGATTCAATATTATAATCTGATTCTGTATTAATTTTGATTTCAATCTCCGATTCACCAAGATTCTAGCATTGAAATACGAGACAATTTAATTCTCATTCTGATTAAAACTGTGTATCATATTTTATCTGGGTCTCTTTCTTCTTGTTTTGACTTCCGAAGACATAAGTAAATCCGGCATAAATAATTCTTGCACTGCGTCTTCTCATTACTGACTGGTAAAGTTCAGGGGTGTCGATGACAGAGTTATTCCGTAAAGAATTAAAAATATCCGATACTGTAATGATCATGGCAGCTTTGCCTTTGAGAAACTCCTGCCTGAAGCCTGTATTCATGACGAATGACGGCATCATTTCTCCCTGGGGTGTCAGCCTTCTGGCAATATAGTTTGAAGTGATCTGAAGGACAGTGCTTTTTGTTATGTTTACCCCTGCGCTGAGATTAGCGCTCCATGTTACAGTGGACTTATTGCTGCTATATCCAAGGCTTGATGCATCAATTGTGTTATAATAAGTATTTGTGCTTAAGTTCAGGTTTACCAGATTATTGATGTTCGTTGTAAGCACCAGCTCAAGACCTATAGACTGACTTTTTGAAAGATTCTCGGTAGTCGTAAGTAGAACGGTGTCATTCATATACCTTGTGATGCTTGTCATTCCATTATATAGATACCGGTAATAAACGGTCGAAAGAAATGTCACATTTTTGTTCTTGTACTGGTAGCCGGTTTCAATAGAATGAATGTCTGCAGGTTTTAGCTTTGGATTGCCTTGCCTTAGATTATAAGGATCCTGGTATTCAGGAAATGGATTCAGCTGGTCTCCTTCAGGTCTGCTGATCCTGTGACTGTAATTAAGCTGGAGCTCATGATTCTCGCTAAGCTTATAGGAAAGATGCAGAGAAGGATAAAGCCTGAAATAATTATTGTGAATTTTTGTGTCTGTCGGCACCTGGCGTGTATTTACGAGAGCTTCCTCGGCACGGAATCCCCCCAGAAAACCGAAACGTCCAAACTCTTTCTCGAAGGTTCCATAAAGGACGTGAATATCAGTGGAATAGATAAACTGGTTGGTTTTCTGGATATCATTTTCCCATAAATGAGTTACGGGGTTAAGCGCCTCGCCTAAAAAGTTCATATCGCTNNGGGTTAATGTATTCAAGGGTGGCCTGAGATTCTTTATCAGCCTGAATAATAATTGTATTATCATAGGAAGGATCGATAAACGGGAAACGGTAAAGATTGCTGTAATGGTTATTTTCCTGCTCCTTTGAAGTTGACGCGACAAAATCGAAATTGAGCTCGTGACCTTCTTTTGCAAAGGAATGATTTGCCGTTGCACCGAATTCAAGATCTTTCTCAAACTGTGATCCACGGTTTATACGGTCGTAATCTTTAGTTAGAATCATAATATTATCAAGTGTCTGATTCATATTGTTCTGATTCCTTTTGAAATCACGATAATTATAGCTGCCGCTTACACCGATAGAGTTTCTTTCGTTAATCTTATAATCTACCGAACTGGTCACGATGTTTGAAAGCGGACGGGAATGATCATTTGAATTCATCCTGATATAACTTTTATTACCGGTAACCGAATCGGTTCTGGTTCGTGAATCGTTGGTAATCCTGATCCTATCGTCCTGACGGATGCTGTAGCTGGCTGCAATATTCAATTTGCCGGGATTATAGTTACCCAGAATATTGGCATTTAACCTGTTATCGTTCCCGGCATTTGCGGTTACAGAGCCGTTGAAACCGGGTAATTTATTTTTTTTAAGAACAATATTTATAATTCCGGAAGTCCCGTCAGGTTTGTATTTTGCCGAAGGATTTGTAATTACTTCAATTCTTTCAATAGTACTTGCCGGCATCTGCTGAAGAACTGCAGCACGGTTTGCACCCATCAATGCCGAAGGCTTTCCATTGATCAGGATCATTACGCTGGATGATCCGCGCAGGCTTACAACACCATCAATATCGACAGTCACGGAAGGTATGTTCTGCATCAGATCGCTTACTGACCCGGTCTTGCTCGTAAGGTCCTTTCCCACATTGAAAACTTTCCTGTCGATTGTGTTTACATATGTTGATCTTTCGCTTTTGACCACTACCTCATCAAGGGCACTGGTTGAGCCGGAGATTAACAAGGTCCCAAGCTTAATATCCTGATGTAGTGCATCAATACTGAAAACAGGCGTGACGCTGTTATTAAATCCGATAAAACTCACTGTGACTTTATAATCCCCAAATGGAATATTGTCAATCTTAAATTTTCCGTTTTTATCAGTAACCGTTCCCTGGAGAATTGTACTGTCACTTTTTGCCTTTATGACAACTGTTGCAAACTCAACGGCGTTCCCCGACATCTTTTCCATGACTGTACCAGAGACTGTTCCTGCTTTTTGCTTCTGTGCCGATATGTAACCGGAATTAAAAACCGACAATAATATTATTAAAGCTGTAAAAGTTCCTTTTGAGAATAACTTATTGTAATTCATATCTTTTCATTGAGTTGATCCAACTCGATTTCAGTTAATTGTTTTGAAAAGGTCAAATATTTTCCATCAGAATACTGGAAAACACCGGCAAAAATCGGATATGAATCTGTAAAGATTTTGTACTTTAAAATTTTATTATGACTGTGTGGAGAGTCTCTTTAGCGATATATATTATATTCCAGTTATAGGCTTTGCAAATCTCCCTTGCGATTGATAAACCAAGCCCGAAGGAATCTGATGAGCTGTTGACTTTATAAAATCTGTCAAATAGTTTTTCGGGCTCAACCAGAAGTGCAGCCCCATTATTTGAAATGACAAATGATTCCTGACTAATTTCGATAATTATCCTGCTGTTTCTGAAAGAATGTTTTATTGCATTTCCAAAAAGATTCTGTACGAGTGATTCTGCCAGAAAAACATTTGCATTCAGAATGCATTCTGAATCTGAATGAATTTCGACGGATATCGATTTATCCCTGATTGCTTCAGCAAAGAACTCTGTCTGGCTGCGGACTATTGATTCGAGGTTTATCTTTTCTGATTCCGGATACTGCCTGTTCTCGATCCTGGCCAGGAAAAGCATTGATCTTGTCAGTTTTGCGAGCCGGGCTGAAGCTGAGTACGCTGAATGAATCTTAGAGGCCTGTATTTCAGTTAAGTCAGGCGCCTGTATAAGTGACTCAAGTCTTGACTGAATTATAGAAAGGGGGGTCTGTATCTCATGTGAAGCATCTTCTGTAAACCGTTTCAATAGCTGATAATCTGAAATTACTTTTGTGGTCAGTTTATTCAGCGTCGATCTGAGTTCTTCAAATTCTTCAATGCCGCCGGTTGTCGTCAGTACAAATGAAGTATTCTCCTGTGAGAACTTCTTAAGCTCATCGAGGATACTGTAAAACGGGGACCATATTTTACTTGAAAGCTTTTTATTGATAAAATACAAGCTCAGAAGAAGTAGAACGAATACTGATCCGGTAGTCAGGATTATTGTTAAGAGGAAATCGCTCTTTTCAATCAGTGTATTTCTTATAATAATTTTATAGTTTTTCCCATTAATCAGAGATGTGCCGGTAAGCTGCCTGAATGGTACACTCTCGTTTTCAGAAGAGTCAAATAGAATCGTATCGCTAAAAAAATCTTTAATTTCAGATACAACCGGCTCTTCCCTCACCTCAATATAGGGAGGGTCAGTGTAGATAATTCCTGATCTTTCAATGGTATTAATAAGATGTACTTTACTGTCAGACAGTTTTTCATTTAGCTGTGATTCAATAAACAATGACAGGATAAAATAAGTAAGCAGACCTGCAATTGCAAAAGCTGATGCTGAAAGAATAAGATAGGTCCGGTTTGTTTTTTGAAGCAATTTCATTTTTCACAGAATTTGTAGCCGATACCGTAAATATTATGCAGGTAGTTCGTCCCTTTTTTCTGTTCAATTTTTTTCCGGATATTTTTAATATGGCTATAGATGAAATCAAAATTATCGGCAAAAGTTGAATTATCACCCCATATATGTTCGGCAATTGATTCTCGCGTAATTACCCTGTCTCTGTTTACCATGAAGTAAAGCAGAATATCATATTCTTTCCTCGTCAGATCAATGATTTCTCCGTTAACTGTTACCTCGAAGGAATCTGGGTTGATTTTTATCTCATTGAAAGTCAATTCATTCTTGCCTTCAAAGAATCGTCTTCTTGCCAGCGATTTTATCCTTGAATTCAACTCGGCCAGATGAAACGGTTTGGTTATATAATCATCAGCTCCAAGATCGAGACCGGTTAGCTTATCATTAAGGGAATTCCTTGCAGAGACAATCAACAGCCCTGCACTGCTGTTTCTTTCCTTTATAAGCTTTATCAGGTCAAGGCCATTCCCTCCCGGGAGAGTCAGATCAAGGATGATCATATCATAACTATAAACTGACAATGAGTCTTCAGCTTTGAAATATGTCAGTGCCGTTTCACAGATAATACCCTCCGATGTAAGATAATCTACCATCGCTTCAAGCAGGTCAGTCTCATCTTCTATTATCAGTATCTTCATATTCAGTGGAAAGGACAAAATTATTCATCAATTCTGTAAAAAAACTGTAATCCTCTTAAATGCCTCAGAGGTTCTTAATTCTTATGATGATAGAAATTACACAGGCAATGTAATCGAGAAACAGGATCCTTCTTCCTCCTTGCTTTCAACACTTATTGTCCCTTTATTTATGTTAACAAGTTCCGCGCATAATTTTAGCCCCAGACCGGTTCCCTTCTCATCCTCGGTGCCAGGTGTGCTTGTTATTTCAGTCGATGTGAACAGATGCTTTTGCTTTGAGTCGGGTATTCCTGTGCCATTGTCACATATCTTCAGCAGCATACCTTCACCATCGGAACTTTTATCCTTCAGAAGAATACTTATCCGTCCACCCCGGGGAGTATATTTTACAGCATTTGACAGAAGGTTCCTGATGATAATATCAAGAAGATCTTTGTCGAAGAATGCTATTGAGCTTCCTACCTGCGTAAAATTCACTGATATCTCTTTTTTGTCGGAAGTCTCCTTGAAGATGCTGAGGTTTGTCAGGATTATGTCGGCCAGGTTGCGTTTTTCGGGAGAATATTTTATTTTATCCTCCTGTCCTCTTCCCCAGACAAGCATGTTCTCAAGCAATGAAATGACGAGCTGGGCGTATTGGATGCTTGAATTGGCAAAAGTGTCATACTTTTCCTTGTACTCCTTCTCTTTTAGAAGATTGAGCATATAAAGGATATTTACCACAGGGCTTCTGAGATCATGTGCAATGACTGAAAAAATCTTGTTTTTTAATTGAATAGTTTCGGAGAGCTGCTTGTTTTGCATGGCAATTTTGCTGTTCTGCTGTTCTATCTCTTCATTTCGTCTTTTAAGTTCCAGCGTCCTTTCATTTACAATTACCTCAAGATTACGGTTCATAAATTCAAGGTCGTTTTGCAGTTTATCTTTTTCGAAATAGGAAATTACCCATTTATATAGCAGCAGGGAAGCCTGTATGAAAACGAAAAATATTACAATATAGGTCATTAAATATCCGGCATTATCAGACGCCCTTCCAAGTGATACCCTGATATCATGGATCCCTCCGGTAACAAGCAATACAAAGGCAAGAAAATATACAATGTCGAGTTTTTTCTTCTTAAGGATCCCGAAAAAGCTCATGATAATTGCATATATCATCAGTAATAACATTTCCGGGTAGATAATAAAAGTCGAATAGCTGAACAGTCTGACAGGCAGAATAAGGGTAAGTATAAAAATGAGTGTAAATATCCCTGTCATAATGAATGAATACGTTTTGAATATGCGGGATGGATAAAGAACAGCAGCAAACCACTGCCATCCCATAATTGTTAGATATAGAGAGAGATACTCAAACCTGATAGTCAAGGTCCAGCTTATATCTGCAATATTGTAAATGAGAAAGTGAGAAGTGAAGAAGGGTCGTATAGCAAGACCTATCGTAGCCATGCAGAAGAAACCCATCATCTTTTCTTTTGGGTAAATGAGGAAGAAAAAGAAAAAGAAAAGTGAAAAGCCCATCAGGAAGCTGATTGTCGACCACTCGGTTGCCCAGCTGTTTGCCAGCTGTTTCTGAATTTTACTGAATGTTCCCATTTTAATTGGGCGCCAGAATCCTCCACGCCGGTGAAAATAATTCGAAACGTTAACAATTATTGTAAGTGTATCGGACAGTGGATCAAACCGGAAGAAATTCCTTCTGTATTCAGGTTCCGATTCAGACACGGATCTGCCAGGTACTCCATTGCCCCCAAAGTACCTGTTATTGATGTAAATATCATAAGATGAATCAAATACCGGCATATCAAAAGCCATTGTCTTCCTATATCCAGGTGGTAATAAAACCCTCAACCGGTAGGTTGCATAACCAAATTTCGTGGTTTTGATTTTGTCCTGCGGATAATCAGTCCAGTATGATGGAACCAAACCATAATAATCAGGTTTAATATCATTCCCGGCAAAGTCATGTGGATGAAGCATCTTATTCCAGTAGAATTCCCATTCCCCGTTCAGGTTGACAATGAATTGTTCGCTATCGCTGATATGCCGCAGATCAATAGTCCCCTTTTTAGCAGCCGGTGAAATTCCGTTTAATGCCTGGCAGAGGATAGACTGCAATAGTACCAAAATGAGTAATGATTTGATTTTCATTGTCTAAATGCTAAAACCCTGATAGCAAAGGTATATAAAACCTTTTAAAAGAAGGAAGGCACCTGGCAGTGCCTTCTTCTGATTAACTATAAACCTGATCGTAGAATTGGCCGAATGGCCTTGAGTAAACTTTATTCGTTCTTTCTAAAGACGATTGAATTGGTGTTATGTTGCTGCGATTATTGTTAAAGTTGTGTTAATCATTTGTTAATGTATTATAAATTCAAGATAATCAGTATATTATAAAAATAAAATTTAAGATAATACGTTTGATTTTTACAGGTCGAGGGTGTAAAATAATTTTTCCCGGCCCTTGTGATATTCGTTTTCATAAAATTCATAACTTGCAGGATGAAAATCAGATAATGGAATCCAGCTTGAAATATCGTTTTAACTGGCAAAGGCTGGGCAGAAGACTCTATTCCTGCCTTATGTTCTATTCCCTATAGCTACTGTCAGAACTTTTTAAGTTCTGTACTTTTCCTCCCGCCAAGGCGGATTTTGTCGCAAGCTTCTCAATTTTTTTACTTTTTACTTTTCATATGAAAGGTCTTATATTCAGCGTAAAGCGTTATTCAATCCATGATGGCCCCGGCATAAGGGTTACCTTTTTTATGAAAGGATGCCCTTTATCGTGCTGGTGGTGTCATAACCCGGAGGGAATATCACCGGTGCCTGAGAAAATTGAATTAGCCGAGAAAGTGGGAGAGAATGAGTTTATTAAGATTGAGGATGCAGGAAAATATTTATCGGTTGATGATATGCTGAATATTCTTGAAAAAGAAAGAATATTTATTTCTGAATCAGGTGGAGGAGTGACTTTTTCCGGAGGAGAACCAATGCAGCAGTCAGGGTTTTTGCTTGAAGCATTAGAAGCCTGTAAAAAAAACGGATACCATACTGCTGTTGATACTTCGGGGTACTCTTTGCCCGCCACTTATTCAGCGATAATTCCCTACACTGATCTATTCCTATTCGATATCAAACACCTCGATAATGAAAAGCATGAAAGATATACAAGTGTATCAAATACACTTATTATCAATAATTTTAAACTGATACTGGATAGCGGGACGGATGTCATGGTAAGAATTCCCGTTATACCCGGATACAATGATGATGATTATAATCTTGAAAAGATAAGATCATTCCTGATCGGGAACAGGGCCGATAATCTTAAGAAGATCAGTCTTCTTCCATATCACCGGATCGGGTCATCGAAATATAAAAGATTGCATATCCCCGACAGGATGAAGGGTGTAGAACCTCCATCCGCAGCCAGGATGAGTGAGCTTAAAGGATTTTTTGCTGAAACCGGCATTAAAATAAAAATAGGTGGATAACTAATCCCGGAATTCAGTCCGGTGAAGAAAAGATTAAACTTAAGACTATGATACTTTCAGACAGAGTTAAAAGATT
>PMBC01000099.1 GCA_003152835.1 Bacteroidales bacterium
TGAAAACTTAATAAGTAGCAACTTAGGTTAATTATAAAAAAACAAGATTGCACGACCTGAAGAAAGAGGGCAGGACAAGTTTCCGCTGTCGCAGCAGGTTGCAGATACAGCTTTCAATCCTGTTGTCTTCATCGATAAGGGACACGATAACACTACCTGCCCGACCCGCATGCCGTAAAATTGGATCGAATTTTATATCCGGCTTTGTTAAAAGAAAAAATCCCGGAGATCATTGATCTTGCGGGATTTGCGATTTAAAGATGTAGTGCCAGACAACCAGTACAAATTCTTAATTAAATAAATTGATTATAGCTTAACAAGATGTAACTTTGATTACAGATAAAGAAAAAACCCGGAAGTACTTTTATCCATGTTTGAAGGTATATGAGTGCTTTTAGTACATATAAAACAAACACATGAATATACAACCAGTTACTACAAAATCTGATCTTAAAAGATTCATTGATCTTCCTTTCAAACTATATAAAAATGATCCGATATGGGTGCCTCCACTATTAGATGAACAATTCAGTCAATTTGATAAGAAGCGTAATCCGACGCTTGATCATTGCGAATACACACTGTTCATTCTTGAGGAAAATGGAAAAGTAATAGGACGTATAGCCGCTTTCATTGACAGACTGGCTCTGGAGACGTGGAAAGAACCGATCGGATTATTCGGTTATTACGAATGTATTGAAGATAAAACAGCCTCTAATATGCTCCTTGAAACTGCTGCAATCTGGCTAAGGAATAAGGGAATGACAAAAATGAGAGGGCCATGGAGCTTTGTATCGCAGGAGTGGGGATTAGTCGTGGAGGGCTTCACTCCATCACCTGTAGTAATGGCACCCTATAACCCACAGTATTATATTGATCATATGGTATCTTTTAGCCTGGAAAAGATCAAGGATCTGTTGGTTTATTATATTTCAATAAGGGAGGGTTATACCATACCCGATAGAATAATGACTCTTACCGATGATGTTGTAAAGCGATACGGTGTACATATTCGTCAGGTTGATATGAAAAACTATGATAGAGATGTGCAGAAGGTTATTGATCTATCGAACAGGAGCCTTATCAACAATTGGGGTTATACCTCTGTTACAAAAGAAGAAGCAGAAGCTGTTGCGCGTGATCTGAAGCCAATTATTCAGCCAAAAGGTGTAATTTTTGCTGAAGATCCAGAAGGTAACCCTATTGGATTTGCGATTACTCTTCCTGATATAAATCGGTTATTGAAAGGTTTGAACGGGCATCTATTTCCATTCGGATGGCTTAAGCTTCTCCTTGGAATACCCAAACTACGTAATTACCGTCTTTTTGCTCTTGGAGTCATTCCGGAGTATCATGGGAAAGGGATTGATAGCCTTCTGTATCGTGCTCTGTGTGATTCGCTATATACACCTGAAACCTGGATGGAAATTAACTATGTTCTTGAAGATAATGCCCCAATGAATAATGCTATTCATAAACTCAATGCAAAGCCACTAAGGAAATATAGGATCTTTGAGAAAAAATTATAGTGGGAAAAACAGTTGTCTTGTCCACCTTTGGTTAGTGTAATTTGACCATCCATGGATCACTTGAATCAAAAATGATAAATATTAATTATCTTAAACTTCACTATTTATTAAAAGATTTTACAATATGCAGCAGACAAATTTTAAAGTGTACGGTTATCGTTGGATAATGCTCAGTGCATATATGTTTATTGCAGCTGTAAACCAACTCATGTGGATCACTTTTGCACCGATCACAAGTGATGCAACCAGGTATTATGGTGTTTCGGACCTTAAGATTGGCATTCTTTCCATGTGTTTTATGATCGTTTACGTCGTAGTCTCAATCCCGGCTTCAGCGGTTATCGATAAATATGGAATTCGAATAGGAGTTGGAATTGGTACTGTTTTTACTGGTGTTTTCGGTTTGTTACGTGGATTGGTTGGGGTTAATTACAATTTGTTGCTTTTATCACAAATCGGGATTGCCATAGGTCAGCCATTCATTCTCAATGCGATTACAAAAATAGCCGCCCGTTGGTTTACCATAGAGGAGCGGGCCACTGCNNATTATCTTTCTTGTGTTAATGAAAGAAGGCCCACCTTCGGCTCCATGTCCTGCTGATCAGGAGAAACGTTTCCTTGTTCTTGATGGGTTAAAACATACCCTGAACACCAAGAATTTTAAGTGGCTGATGCTTATTTTTTTTATAGGATTAGGAGTATTCAATGGTGTGACCACCTGGATTGAGGATATTGTGAAGCCAAGGGGCTTTTCGTCCACTCAAGCCGGAATTACCGGAGGGCTTATGATTTTAGGTGGTATTTTGGGAGCNNATTACTTTTGCTACCTGCTATTGGCTTCTTCTTGCCTCTGGAACGGTATTGGGATTCTTTCTGCTTAGTGCAGGTCCGATTGGATTCCAATACGGTGCTGAAATAACCTTTCCGGCTTCAGAAGGTACATCAAACGGTTTGCTTATTCTTATGGGACAGATCTCTGGAATTGTATTTATTTTTTGTATGGACAGCTTTAAGTCTGCATTAACAGGTTCTATGACCAGGTCTTTGATTGTGCTTATTGGTTTTATGCTTCTTGGGATTTTCCTCTCCACCAGACTTAAGGAATCAACACTCATAACTAAAGGAAAAGAGTAAATCTCCATTCCCGCCAGCTGTTTGAAAGTCGTTCAGCCTGCTTCCGTATAAAGTTCCATATCTGCTGCCTGCAAATGATTATTATGTAAGTAATAAATCCTGCAGCGACATCAAGGATCGAATGTGCGCCGGTTGTAATGCAGCTAACCGATATCAGTGCTGCCAGGGCATACCATATCCATTTAAAGCGGACAATACTTCTGCTGAAATATGTTGCAGCTACGAATGACAATATTACGTGACAGGAAGGCAGCGCACAAGATTCACCATCGAGTGAACGTTCAAACAATATAAGACGGCCGAAGAATGAGTGAGGAATGAATTCTCTTTGTTTTACAACCATCGGAAATACCAGGTAAAAGATCCCGACAATGATCAGAGCAAACCACATATCAGTTATATAACACCGTAATTGCTTCCTGGTTTTTATTACTAAAGGGGCTGATAAAAAAAATAGGAAATAGGACGAATAGAACACTACTGAAAACTCCCATATTGGCAGATGTTTCTCAAAAGCAAGATTGGTGATTATTGCATCCTTCGGGGCTCCCATAAATATGAAAGCTTCGTAAACTATTAACCATGGTACAAAAACCAGAAAATATGATGATAACCTGTCAGTAAACGATGGTGAAGTGCCGGAANNAGCGGGTAACTGCAGATAATCCAAAGCTTACCAGCGCCGCTCCCATACAGACAGGATGTCTTGTAAAGGCATAAATGCCATTTTTTACAAATCTTTTTGACGGAAAAGCATTCATGGGCAATCCCTTGCCTGAGTACCAAAGGCTCCACATACCGGCGCAGATAAATATTACTCCGGCGAATAAAGGTATCCATCCACAGAGTAATTTATCCGGCATTGGCAGCGCTACAACATCACAGGTATACTTAGCCCAGAGAATGAGAATAATAGAAATTGCGGCAGCAAATAGTAACCTGGAGAGAAACTTGCCTGTTATTTCCTTTGTTTTCCCCATATAACAATTTCAAATAATGACAAGCCATCTGTTAAGAAAACAGAATTTTCGGAAAGGATGTTTTTGTCTTTTACTTCATTTCCATTGCTTACCAGACTCTGCTGGTATAGAATATTTTTAAAAATCCTCATAAGAGAAAGGATTTAAGTAAAATTAAAACCTAAGTTCGGTAAGAAATCTTTCTTATCAAAAAGTATTTTATCAGGAAAATCCTTTTGCACTTCCTTCTTCCGGTTGCTTTGTCAGACGTAGCTTTAGCGAAGTCTGGCCGGTTGCCGCTTACCGGTCGCCGG
>PMBC01000006.1 GCA_003152835.1 Bacteroidales bacterium
GGCAAAAGTATATCTTTTTTTAATCAATGCAAACGCAGGGATTTACTTTTCAGGTAATTAACTACAAGATCGAAAGATTGCACAATTACACGATATCTTAATGTTTTAGATATTGTCCTTCAGTCTTTTACACAACGGACTGAAAATCCATTGTTCTTTTCAATATAACTGATTGTGACATCTTTGGTATGAGAGTATATGAGTATGTGGTTGGCTTTTTCAGTATTTTCCTCAGTAGAACACCAGTAGAAGCACATTAATCCAAGGTTGTAGAATTCACTCTTATCGTTCCGGAATCCTCCCGGAAGGCAGGTAAACCCTGTTTCATTGGTTGCCGCGGATACAGGCTTTTGCCAATGATCAGTGCCAGATTCTTTTAATTTATCTCCTGCAATAAGTTCACCTCCCAGGTAAGTCAGCAGTGCTGACCAGTCATCTTTAGAGGAGAGATGCCAGCCCGCAGGACATACTTTTTTAGCAGTTTCCCAATTGTAAAGGTATCCATATGTTTTTACATTATTTTGATCATTGTTATATGCCCAACATCCGCTCTCCGCTTTGTAAGCGATGTTATCAGCCATCCACGTTTGCTTGCCTATAGTTATGGTTTTATAAACTTTACCATCACGCGAATCGTTATAAGTACCCTTTATCTAGGCTACAGAACTCATTTCAATAATTAAAAATGCAATTGTCATTAAAAAAGATTTGTTTTTCATTTTTCTCAGTTTTATAGTTAATTTATATTTTCTCTGGAGTTAACTGTCTAAAAAATATTTGCTACTAACGGCCCGGCAATAAAGCCGATCACCGGTTACCGGTTACCGGCAACCGGATATTTAACCAGGATAGTCCATGTCGTAAAGCATTGTGTTGTTTCTCTCTAATTAGAGACGAATCTATTGAATGAGTTTTATAAAGTGTTTTCCTAAATCAATTCATTGATCTCGTTAAGATGAAGTTTTAAATGCCGTGGAAAATCAAGGACCATTGTTTTAAGCGTAATTTTCTGATCAGGTCCGGCGATCCATTCATTCTCAAGTTTTGAGTCATTTATGTTTTTAATAACATGACAGTAATGTAAAAGTGAATACTTCCAAAGCTGGATTAAGACATGCCAGTCTTCGTTTTGGTAGTCCTGTATGGCAATCCATCTGTCGTTATTTCCAAAAGTCGCATAGTTTGGGAAGATCAATGGGTTTGATTGATATTGAAGATGAATAACTCTATGAGTATTATTGGAATTCGAGTCTATAAGGTGTCCAATGATTTGTTTTATCGTCCTGTTTTGACTATTTCGTCTATTGGTAATTATCCCTGCCTGTAAGGCTAAAAGTTTTGGTTCCCAGATTTCGATTAAGGAGATAATTTCCCGTGTTATTGATTCATATTCTTCCATGATAATATTTTTTAAGTACGGAATTTCATTGCTTTATAACGGTCCTGCGCCCGACACCTGGTGCCTGCCAATAGTTTATAATTTTTATTGTCCGTGTTGTGTGCAGTTTTGATTTTCAATCTTAATAATAATTTTATATTCTGACAATATTTATAAAGAATATATCATTCTCCCGAATTTCAAATGTCCTTGAATATACTCCGGAAGAGTTAACCTTAATATTCTCTTTTGAAACCGGCGACCCGTCATTTTGTTTTTTAATGTAATCTGCCTGCTGCTTTGTAAGTTGGTTTGGTTTGTTCATTGAAAGATATGTAGAGTAAGGGTCATTCACTTTATAACCAATTTTATAAATCTCAAACTGATATTTGCCTTCCGGTATTCCGGATATCTCTAATTTTACTTTTCCTTTGGGATTTGCAGGTAAATCGCGAATATAATACACTTGATTATTGACCGAATCTCCAGGATGCGTATTGGTGAAATCCCAGAATAATACCTGGATATTTCCATTTTTGCTTTTACATGCCCATGATGAACTATCTGAATTGACCAGTTCGGTTTCACCAAGTTTATTCAAAAAATAATATGAATAATATGCTGACTTTTTTATTCCCTGATAATTCATTAATCCAAATCCGCCGTGGAAAGGAGTAAATCGTGGACCAGCTTCTTCAAAAATATCCGTAAAAACCCAATATGACATCGAATTGGCCTTATCACCGACTTGTTTTATTTTTTCGAGAACATAGGAAGCCTGATGGTAGCTGTCATGTATCGGATCAGCCGGAGTATAAGAGGAACTCCATTCGGTATAATGCAATTCCAGACCTGGCATTGGAGAATCCGATATTTGTTTACGGGAGTTCAAAATATCACCACTTACGCTCCATTTGTTTTTGTCCAGAATTGTACCAACTGTTCCGGATTCGTCTAAAAAACCTTGTTTTACTCCGTAGGAATGTGTACTGATAAAGTCCAGCGGGAGAGCATTCCTTCTGCAAAAGTCTATCATTTCGGGCACCCAGGCAGCACCGGCAGTGGCCGGACCACCCACACGGTATTCTTTGTTGACACTCTTAATCGCTCTTACGCTATGTTCATATAGTTTAAAATATTCCTCCTGAGTTCCGGACCAGAAGCCTGACAGGTTTGGCTCATTCCAAACTTCAAAATACCATGTCTTTATTTCATCCGACCCATATCGCTCTGTAAAATGTAATACCATATTACGGATTAAACCTTCCCATTTGCCGTAGTCTTTGGGTGGAGTAACATTTCCTCTCCACCAGAAAATTGTCTTGCTTCCACTGGCAAGCGCTGACGGCATGAAGCCCAACTCAACAAATGGTTTCATACCGATACTGATGATATAGTCATATAAAACATCAATATACTGGAAGTTATATTGGGGATTTCCCTTAGAATCTTCCTTATAAACACCCATATCATCGGTTAATAATCCGTGCATCCGGATATATCTAAAATCGCATTCCTTCTTTACAATTGCCAGTTGCTGCTGCCAATCTGCTCTTAAACCTTCATTAGCCCGGCCTGCACCAATGCATTCTTTAAACATTGTATTGAGTTTGCCGCTTGTATTGTTAAAATCAACATTGATAATCCTTTCCTTTATAAAAGAATTGTTGGTATTCTTACTTTGCGACAATGCAACATTAAAAAACAGGCATCCAATAATGGTCGGAATCAGTAGCTTAGTTTTCATTATTTATTTGAATTTATTTTTATAAAAAATAATAATTTTATTTAAGACTGTGAAATGGCACACAACGGCCTCTCGCCCGACACCTGTCACCTGCCAATGGCTTATAACCTTTATTGTGCGTGTTATTGGCAGCAGTTTTTTAAAATAAATCTGTCTCTATTATTTATTCTCTGTAAAATGAATCTTTTTTACTTTGGTCACTGATATTGTATCGGTTTTACAGACACTGTAAATAGGAATAAACCTGTCTTGTCTTTATAATAGTAATTTATAGTTGTCTTATTTTCTCTCAAAGATTTCATTTCAGGATTACTTTTTACAAAGTTTATGATTGTAGGCTCAAGGTAGTTTTTCAATTCATTTATGTTTACTGAATCTTTAATCAGATTAACGAGTGTGTAATTATATTGAAAAATGTTACCTGGCAAAGCAACTGCATTATCGAGGCGAGTAGCATTATCTATCATTATTGGACATGATTTATTTATTTCACTTGCAGTTTCCATCATTGCTTTGTTATAGNNCAATTGCAAAGCCCAACAAATATTTCAATCCATGTTGTTTGTTGGGTTTTGATATCTTTTCCTTAATTTCAGCTGCTTCAGTAGTACAGATCAATTGTTTATAATCTTCAAATGATTTCTCTGGATTATGCTTTATCCAATCAGGATAATTATCCTTTAGCACTTTGTTACAACTTTTACAAAATGTCAGATACTCAGTTTTTAATTCATTGAAGTGTCCGCAATTACTGCATTTTAAATAATACATACCTGGTTTTAAAGTTAATTAATTGTCTAATATATTAATTTTTGTGTTGACTACTTCAGTCCGTTATAGACTATTTACGCTGATAACTGGATTATCTTAGGATTTGTAAATTATCACCAAACACGAAATTGTAATGGTAAACGGGAAGTTGGATCAGCGCTATTGCCCCCAACGACCCGTCACCCGACGGTCCCCATGCCTGAAGCCTGCCAATAGCTTATAATCTTAATTGTCTGAGTTAGCTTTAGTTGTTTTAAAGTCAAATCAGGATGACATTTCTCATGATAAGGAAAGTTTTAGTCTACTCCTTCGATAAGAATAGTATCACACTTTGATGCATTCAATCTATGTATCAGAATCTTTTGATAAGCATCTGAGAAGTACCAGTCTTCGAAGTCTTTTTTACTATTGAATTTAACCAAAACGGACTTATTATAATCCCAGGTGCCTTCCAAAAGAACAGGGGACTCATCAATAGCCAGATATTCTCCTTTGAATTTTGAAAAAATGTCATCGAATTTGTCGAGATATATTTCATATTCTTTGGGATCATGGATCTTGATCTGAGCGACAAAATAATGTTTCATATTGTTAATGATTATGTCTTTAATATCTTGATTTATGTTTGCTTACGGCCCATCGCCCCACACCAGGCGCCTGCCAATATCTTATAACCTTTATTGTCCGTGTTATGTAAAACTATTTACAAAAGCTTCTGAACCTGCTTTTAATGTATAAACTCGTTACACTTGACAATCAAAGTAATCAGATCGATTCTGTTTTCCAGATTAAGATGGTTTTCTTTAATAAAATGCCTTATTTCTTTAGCTTTTTCAGGAAAGACACTAATAATCTGAGAACTTGTATTTGACTTATAGAATGTACCATTTCTTCTGATCCAGAAATGTGTGTCATCAGTTATATGATAGTCGCTTGGAAGTTTTAATTTTTGTAATGGTTTTCCTGCATAATATACGGATGATATGTTAGTTGCAGCGCCCGTCTCAGTTGTTTCTCCATACCCCGAAGGATTACCGGTTGCAATCGGGTTGCATTTATGTTGAACGAACAGAGATACCGGACCCTTCACCAACAGTTCAAAGAGAATTTTCTGGTGAGGTACAAATATCCGGGATTCGATAGTTATTGTATCGATAGTTTCAAGACTATCGATAGCTAACTTAACTCCGTCTTTTACAAAAATCATCTCTTCAGAAAGCTCGTTATAATTCATCAGAGCAAATTCGGTTTGTCCGCTTTTCATTTTTACCGCCCCGATCATAAATTCAGGGAAAACGTACCGTGCAGTATCCTTCTGAGCCTGAGTTTGAATATCTATTGTTAAATAGATAAAAAAAATGAAAACTATTAATAGTTGTTTTCTTGAAATTGATTTATTTTTTGTCATGAATTAAGATATTTCAATTGAATCATTTTTTTAAATGCATATATTACGCCGGCTGCTATAAATGTTATCTTACGGCCCGTCGCCCCACACCTGGCGCCTGCCAATAGCTTATAACCTTTTTTGTCCGTGTTGGCGAAGCACATTATTTTATTTATTCAATCTATAGAATGGTATTTTTAAGGTAGGTTCAAATCCGAGCTTTTGAGCCAATCTGTTTGAGCCAATATTCTCTAACTTACACGACCATATAGGTTCATATTTATTATCAATACAATAATCAATAAGCATAGAACATGCATATTGAGCAAAACCTTTGCTGCGAAATTTTTCAATGGTCTCAATTCCTATTTCTAATTTGTCATCAAGAATAAAGGCTGAATAAGCTGTTGTTGCTAATTCATTATTGTGAAAAAGACTAAATCCAACTCCTTTATCAGAGAAGTCCTCTGCACTATCCCAAAAAAATAGCGGTATGACGCTCCCTTTCATATCCATGAATATTTGCTTATCTGTCCGTATAATCTTTAAATCTGCTCTACTGTTTTCCTTCTTAAAATCAAAATATTTTGCAATATTGAATTTGAAATTAACTCTTGTATTTAGTTCAATTTTGTTTTTTTCTTTATCATTAGTATTATCTGATGATTTTATCATACAATCTTTATATAATTCATTCAATACTATATCCCAATTACTCGGGAACGCTTGCATCCATTCATATTTATCCCTGATCTTGTATGTATTTAAGGCGTAATCTTTAAGGCTATTATTAAAGTCGACATTATCATATTTACCAAAAAGTAGTGATATTCCATAAGGGTGCACCACATAGAAAGTAGAAGGCTTATTTAAATTATCAACATATACTTTTCCGGTCACGTAATTCTCAATAACAGATCGTGCGAATAGATTATTGATTGTCACCCTTGAAAGTGGTTCAATCAGTTTATGGTATTTGTCCCTTTCTAGTAGTATCATGGTTTATAGAATAATGAGAGTTACGAATAAAGGCCAGGCAATAAAAGGTGTTAGCGTTCCCGCTTTTGGGCCCAAAAGGCGGGATGCCGTGTCCCGACGAAGCAAAGCGAAGAAAGGGGCGCGGTTTTTGCCTCCTGATAGGTATCGGCATTACAAATCTGTCTTGGGTAAAGGAATAAATTGCAAAAAATGTGACAAACAAATAACCTTTATTGTCCGTGATATGGTTTGTAGTTATTTTTTTATTTAAATGTCAACGAAGTTGTCTCGTTATTGTCATCTTATTTTTTTATAATCAGTCGCTTATTTTTCTTTCTCAGTTTTTACTTTTTTATGTTCTTTTTTAAAACCGGATTCTTATTTAAGTATAAAAATAAATTCACCACCTTCATCACCAGCGTTTTGGATTGTTCCATATTGTGGTTCAGTTGGACTATTATTTAGAACTGCTTGTCTGAAACTTGTAAATAGCATATCTGAAGAAAGATATTTTTCTGTATTATCGTTTAATCGTTCAACTAAATATTGTAAAAACACACTTTTATCAGGCACTTCTTTAAGTGTTCCACTTGTCATTGCTTTTTTGCTTGGCAATTCGTAAAGTTTATTGATTGAAGGTTGAGCATCACTAAAAGCACTTCTTGTTTTAAAAATACTTCCACTAAAACAAGCGTCTGCAATTAAAAGTGTATGTTTAGATTTAATGCTGTTCATATAATCACTTATACGACTATTTGGTATCCAGAAAGCTGTATTGCCTTTTTTAGCATCCGTTGGAAGCCAATAACCAAGATCTTTTATTTCGTTCCACCAACCATGACCTGCGTAAAAAACTAAAAGGTTGTCATTATTAGTGATTTTATTGCTTAAATCATCAAATGCTTGTATCATTTGCTCATAAGATGCATTTTTGAGAAAAGTTACATTTGATTTCTCAAAAGTATATTTTGTTGTAAGAACATTATATAACTTTGTAGCATCTTTAATCGGTCCGTCTAATGATGGAATGTCTTGGTCCTGGTAAACATTATTACCAATTATTAATGCGTAATATTTTCCGGCATTATTAATTTTCTGATTATTCACAACAGCGTTAGTGATTACTCTTTTAGTTGGAGTATTATTGTCTGTTCGATTGCTAACTATTTTATTCTGAGTGTTTCCATTTGAAACTGTCAAATTAACATTATTTTCCTTTTCAAATTTCCATATTGCACCATCCGGAATATCAATAAGGTATGGTATGCCCAACCAGTATATATTCAGGAGAGACACATAATTAAATTTAGCATTATCCGTTACTAAATGATCTTCATAACCTTCTTTTTTAAGTACATAATTGTATTGATTTTTATTATTATGTTCTGTTGCTTTGACCTTTCTTTTTATTAAAACTTCACAAGGTGTTTGCTTATTCGTTGCTAAACCATTAATATATACATCAGCTCCTGATGGTGTTGAATTAATACTTACCTTTTGACTTGTTCCATAAAACATTGTAGCACAAGAATTTAAAAGGGAAATTGTAATTAAAACAATTGGAATTCTTACTAGTCTATTTTTCATGACATTTAAGTTTAAAATCATTCACCGTTTTGTAGTTCTTGCAGGACTTTGCTTTTTATAAATCTAATTTTTTCTAATTTAAGAAATATTCATAGAATGCTAAATGTTTTAACATAGATTTTCACAGTGTTTTTATCACTTGTCATTACTGCAGAAGAATTCTCAGATGAAGTAAATTCGTACAAAGAATATTAATGATTCAGGATAAAGTAATCATAAATAGTACGGGATACTTCGGCAATAGCGCGTTCCCGATCGGGGATACCTTTCTCTGATGATTTGACAAAAACTGAGACCACAACATGACCTCCATCGCCTGGTAAAGTAATTATGCCCACATCGTTTGCTGTCATAGCAATTGAGCCTGTTTTGTGCATTACTTCTGTGTCTGGAGGCAACAAACCCTTTATTCTTGTTAGTCCTGTTTCACATCTCTTCATTATATCCAGCAATAAAGTTTTACTCTCGGGTTTAAGAATCGAGTCTTTTAGAAGTTTAAGGAGCAGGTTCGACATTGCCTCAGGTGTGGAAGTATCTTGTAGATCACTGTCAAATTTCCTTGAATCTGGAATCTCATTTTCAGGCGTTAAATTTTTTGCCAGACTATCAAACAGGGTATAAGACCATTGTTTATTTTTGTCCATCTTCATACCATACCAATCAGCTATCATAAATGATGTGGGTCTGTCTACACGAAGACCCTCAATATTCAGACGCTTCATACAGGCATTAAC
>PMBC01000015.1 GCA_003152835.1 Bacteroidales bacterium
CTGACAAACGGATTGTCGAAAAGGCCAAGTTTAAATTTAACCCTGAGGATATTCCTGACAGAATTATCAATCTCTTCCTGAGTTAATATCTTTTCTTTCAGAAGGTTCTTAATGTTATCGAAATATGTTGTGGTGGCCATCTCCATATCGACACCGGCTTTGATTGCCTTGGCAGCAGCATCTTTTTCGTCGGTTGCATATCCGTGGTTCACCAGTTCCTGGACCGAACCCCAGTCACTGACAACAAAACCGTCAAATTTCCATTCCTTACGCAGTATCTGTTTCAGAGTGAATTCATTAGCTGATGTAGGTATTCCGTTAAGATCATTAAATGCTGACATGAAAGTAAGGGCACCGGCATCTTTCGCTGCCTTGAATGGCTTGAGCACGACATTCCGGAGGACCGGTTCTGTGATATAAGTTGTATTATAATCGCGTCCTCCTTCGGAGAAACCATACCCGCAATAGTGTTTAGCGCAGGCAGCGATTGAAGTAGGATCTGTAAGCGAATCGCCCTGAAAACCCTCAACCATTGCTTTTGCAAATGCTGATGCCAGGTAAGGATCTTCACCGCATCCCTCGGCTATTCTCCCCCATCGGGGGTCCCAGGTTATATCGATCATGGGAGCGAAGCTCCATTTGATTCCTTGTGATGCAGCTTCAGTGGCAGCAATGCGAAAGGCTTTTTTAACGATCTCCGGATCCCAGGAAGCTGCCATTCCAAGAGGGATTGGGAATATAGTGCGGAAGCCATGAATTACATCCCTCCCGATAATCAGAGGTATTCCAAGCCGGCTCTCCTTGACTGCAACTCTTTGCAATTCGTTCACCCTTTCGACACCCAGGCAATTCAGGAGGGAACCGCATCTGCCCTCTCTCACGGCTTTTTTGAGATTCTCCTCAGTGCCAACCATCCCAGCCTCGAGCTGGGACATCTGGCCTATCTTTTCATCAAGGGTCATTTGAGTAAGGAGTTTATTAACCCTGATCTCCACGTCCTTTTTGCCTGCCTGGCTGTGGCTGCACGAGCCTGCAAAGATCATCAAAAGGATAAAAAAAGCGGGTGATAATCGTCTGATTGTATTCATGGTTTTCAATAAGAATAATTTTTAAAAAAGTATTACCAAACATAAGTTGCCACTGATCCGGCTTCGAGGGATGTGATTACATATTTATCACCAAACTTTATATTGAACGACTGGGTTGAACTACCCTCATTCAATACAATCAAAACTTTCTTTCCTTCGGGTGTCTTATAAGCTACATTAGGTAAACCGGCAACACCTGAGGATCCAATTCTGACAGATCCTGATTTAACGAATTTGGAAGCATGGGCAATAATATAGTAAGAAACATTCCGGCTTATGGATGTTCCTATTGTAAGTGCCCCAAGGCAGGAAGCACAGCCACCCGGCGTATGTGGCTGATAATCAGGGTCAGATGCCAGGTTCCATTCCAGTACGTTCTTACTCCAGTTCAATGGAGCTCCAATGATAAGGTTCTTTACATGCCATTTCAGGTCAGCGGCAAAATTGTTGGTTGAACTGCCACCAACCCACTGTTCGGTAAAGAAGATGTTCTTATCCGGAAAAGCATTATGGACCGTTGACAGGGCAGATATATCTCCTCCATACAGATGGAAAGCCGATCCATCAATATATTGCCGGGCATCAGGATCATTAAGAACAGTTATCGGATAACCGGGATGATCGCAGTTATGATCGAAAATAATAATTCTGGTGGTAATATTGGCATCCCTGAATGCAGGGCCCAGGTGATTTTTTACGAAATCAGCCTGTTCGGTGGCTGACATCACCATGCTTGGGTTATTCCCTCCATACTCAGGTTCGTTCTGCACNNNATGGATTGCAGCACAGGTATCAAATCATAGGTGTCCGGTTTAATATCAAAACTCGTCAGATTCATATCTGTTGAATTCGGATCGATATTGTCATACGAAAAGACGGAAGAATTCAGATCAGAAGAACCTATACTGATCCGCAGGTAACTGGTCCCGATAAAAGTACTGTCGGAAGCAAAAAGTTCCTGTAACAGGTTATTGCGGTAGGCTTTTGTAAGGCGGTTAATCAGGTAAGCGCTTCCTCCGGTTAATGCAAATCCAAAACCATCTATGGTTTGGTATGTCTGAGTTGAATCTACAGCAATAGTATTAGAGGCAGTTCCTGATATGACGAAATTCAATGCAACATTCTGCCTTTTAAACCTGATCGTGGAATCAGCTTTTGTCAGCCAGAACATAACATCTGTATTTACGAACTTTTCCGGTGTAGTTGTATGAGTGGTATCGGCTGTTGAGGGACCATCTTTCCTGGTTTTGGAACACCCGCTGATACACAGCAAAAACAAGAGGATAAATATCCCCGCTAACGAATTTAAGTATGCTTTAGAACTCATTGCTGCAATTATAACTATTTCTACTTTAACCCCCGGGGTTTCATTCGCACAATATCACTTCCTATTGAAAAACCCTCACATAATCAACAATCATCCGCTGAGGAAATGTAGTGGACGAATTTGGGTTGCCTGGCCAATTTCCTCCAACGGCAACATTCATGATAAAAAAGAAAGGCTTGTCAAAAGGGTAATTGGCGCCTACATCAGTTTTATTGCCAGTAAAATAAGCTACATTATCGACCAGGATGGTTAGCTTACTGATATCCCACTGAAGGCTGAAGACATGGAAACTGCCCGAAAAGTCACCAGTGGTTATCGTATAATCCCCTCCAATATGGGTACTGCCCTGGCCAGCAATGCCCCAATGAATAGTTCCATATACTTTTTGGGGATCATGGCCCAAAAGCTCCATAATATCTATTTCCCCGCAGGCCGGCCAACCAAATCCCTGCTGGCTGATATTATTTCCCAGCATCCATAGAGCCGGCCACAACCCCTGCCCTTTTGGAAGTTTAGCCCGGATATCGATTCTTCCGTAAGTAAAAGTCTTTTTATCCTTTGATATAATCCTGGCCGAAGTATAATTATTTGTACCAAAAGTTTCTTTGCGGGCTTCAATAACTAAATAGCCGCCTGTCAAAAATGAATTATTCAGGCTGTTAGTATAGTATTCCAGCTCATTGTTTCCCCAGCCGCTGCCTCCGGTCTCACAAGTCCAGTTACCGGCATCAAGGGTTTTGCCGCTGAATTCGTCACTCCATGCTAATGTCATACCCGGGTAGCTTGACGCAGAAGTATAGCCTGTATTGTCTATAGGTAAATAGGTTCCCGGGTTTTGTATGGTTCCCGTTACCTGAGTAGTTGAAAGTGTGGCATTCACCGGTGAACTCAGTACCAGTGTGAAGGTTTGGTCATTCTGGCGAAGGCTGTCTGCTGAAGCAATTACATCTATATACCCGGTTAACTGGTTTGCTGGTATGGTCAGAGTCCCCGATACTGCCGTATAATCTTTACCGCTGACAGCAGTCCCGTCTTTCGTGTTATAGTTCACCCTTATTTCTTTAGTATTAACAGGGTTAACACCAAACACGAAATGAAAGGTCGTAGTCACTTTGCCGTCGCGCACCCGGGTCACATTTCCAACTGATAAGGATGA